>NZ_JBFRDK010000024.1:0-51962 GCF_052113545.1 Paenibacillus sp. TAF43_2 | reverse complement strand
GCAAAGGACTGAATGCCATCCAGCTTATATACTGCATACTGCGTCGTCGTTGACGTTCTAACCGCTCTAGACTCATCGCCTCCAAAAAACTGCGGATTCGAATTGTCAAATGTCCAGTTTGGCGAACTCGCAAACATCTTGGCGTTATCCGTTAACGCATCTTCAATCGATACTGCATCATGCGCAGATACGCTCGCAGCTGGCAATGCCAGCATGCTGAGCAGCGTGAGGACCAGCATCGCATTCATCCACTTCTTCAACATTTTCATGGCTCCTTCTTAAAAATAATAGAAATTCATTTATTAGTGAAAAGCTATAATTTCGTTATGCCTAACCAGCTTCGTGCAAGACGTTCTGCACGCTCGTTATCCCAATCAACCGTCGCTAGTCTTGATTCCTGCTGAGCGATTTCGCGAAATTGTTCAGACATCAACTCGCTTGCTATCGCGTCTTTCACTTTCTCATAGGATTGGAGAATGGGCTCTCCTTTAGAAATGCAATACAGTAGATGCAGCTCCCCGTTCTCTTCGAAAATATCGCTCAATTGATCTGCCTGGATACGCTCTGCTTGCTGCACCGCTATTGGACTCTCTAGAGCCGCGGTACGACGAGTTGCACTCGTTAAGCTTGCATCCATCACCTCTATCCCAAGCTGCTTGGCAGAATCGATGAAGCCTGCTTGGTCTACAGCTGCTTTTTTCAACTGTTCAATAGCGCGGAGAGCCTCGTTCTTATTACGCAAAGCGGCTCCATCTCCATAGGACAGCACCGCCCATTTAAGCTTTACATGCCCCGGGAGCGAATACTTCATCTGTTTATCCATTTCGTATGCCTGTTTTACTTTGTCATCTGGAACAGAGAGCTTGCCGCTTTTTTGCATTGCTTCAAGTGTCGCGCTTTCCAAATTGCTCATGTAATAGCTGTAATACGCTTCGATTTCGAAGGAAGTGGGTCCATATACGATTTCACCGTCTGCTGCAGCCTTGCTGCGCCTGCTATTCTCAGCTTCCATCCCGCTAAGAAACGATTCGTAGCTGCCATCCACAGCAATCCCACTCTTCTTCGCCAGCTGCTGCAAAGCTATCGTTTTCGTCAGCTCCGCTTTAGCTTCCTCGATTAACCTCTGCAAAGGCAATTCGCCGGAGTAGGAAGTCGTCCAGAACTGATCCGTATATTCAGCTCCGTAGGTTTGCTTGAAATAATCAGCTACGAGCGCTTTTTTCAGCGCTAAATACATTCCGAATTGTTCTGCTGAAGCTGCATGGCCGTTAACGATTAAGGGCTCGGAAGCCATGCTCGATCGTTTTTGCGAAGCGCCGACCAAGAAGAAAACTGCTGTAAGCGTTATCAATAAAAACAAAATGAAAAACTGCTTTTGTTTCGCACGCAGCCCCTTTATCGCCATATCCTTCTGCTTCCTCACGACATCCATTCTCCTTCCACACCACATGGTGTCCTTTGCCATTCGCAGAGGCTCCGCCGCTGCCCTATTGATTGTAAATCCCCAAGGCTGACTGCCCTTGGGGATTTAGAGTTCACCGAAAACTTCCGATGCTTATTGCACTTTATCGAGATAGTCCTTTTGGAAATCRGCAGCCGCTTTCTCAAGCAGTGCTTTCGGATCTGCATTCTTGTTCGTTAATACAGCTTGGATAGCCACATCAAGCGTTTTGTAAAGCTCTTGCGCATTGACTGGCACCTCAGGGCGAAGACCAGCCGAACCATTCGTCATGTAATCATTGAACATATCCATATTTACATTGGTGTATTTATCAAGAATAGCTTGCTCTGCTTTAATACGATCCTCGTTCACCCATACGCGAAGTCCGTGCGGGCCCACGATTAAACCTTGCTCGTTAGCTGTTTTGGATTGCGTTTCAAGTCCAAGCAGCGACTCTTCACTCGTTTGCGGCGAGAAGCCCTTCACATCCAGCCATTTGAAGGCTGAATCCAATTGCTCAGGCGTTGCATCCGGCGCAAACATGTATAGTCCGCCGCCTAGAAGCGTCGCATTTCCTTTTGGTCCAGTCGGCAGTGCAGACATAGCCAGATTATCCTTTGGCATTTTCATGTTTTGAACAATTGCATTACCCCAATCGGATATGCCAAAGCTCATCGCCACTTGCTCTGTTCCGAACATTTGGAATAAATCGGTACCTACATCAACTAGATTGTTTGCAGGAAGCACGTCATATTTCCATTTCAAATCCTTTACGTACTGAAGCGCTTCAGCAGCCTCTGGAGAATTAAATACAGCTTTCCATTTGCCATCTACCTGCTGTTCAAAATCAGCGCCATATGCCCATGCGATATTCATGAACATCCAGCCGCCTTGATTGTTTTTGGTTGGGAAGAAAAAGCCGGACTTTCCTGTTTTCTCTTTAATCGTTTTAGCGGTTTGCGCAAGCTCCTCATAGGTTTTCGGGAAATTCGGCACCCCTTTGTCATCTACAAGACCAGCTTGCTTGAACAGGTTTACGTTGTACATAAGGCCCATCACGTATCCGTCTTTTGGAATGCCGTAATATTTGCCGTCTTTTTGCACCAGCTTCAGCAAATCTGGGTTAAGCGCTTTGTCAAACTCATTTTTAGTCATAATATCCGTAATATCAGCGGCATAATTAGCCTTGATAATTTTGTCTGCTTCAGTAAAAAAGGTTTCATACACGGTAGGAAGCTCACCGCTTGCCGCCTTTGGAAGGAACGAGCTTACATCATAGCCCCATTCATCCTTATCCACTGTAATAAGCGGATATTTCTCTTTCATTTTGGCAACATAATCGGTGTAAATTTTGACCTGAGCTTCCTCATTCGGCTTCGGCCAGTTGCTGACCTTGATCGTTGTAGGCTTAGCTTCGGAAGGCGCTTCCGTCGCTGGATTATTTTCACCGCTATTGCTGCTTGCCGTCGGCTCCACAGCATTATTGCCGCTATTTTTGCCGCAGCCTGCGATAACGAGAACAAACACGCACAACATTATAAACGTAAGCTGCCAAGTATTTCTTTTTTTCAAATTCATTTGCAATCCCCCAGCCTTCTATTTGGAATGATGACATTACGAGCTTTTAAAGCGCTTTCTTATTTTGCCGGCAACTAAATGCTATCACACTCATTATCGCATTCAGTAGGGCACAAATCTGCGAAACCGTTTAATATTCTGCGCGCTTCCTTAACCTTTGATGCTTCCGGCAATCGAATAGCCCTGCATAATATAGCGCTGGAAGACTAGAAATAGTAGAACCGGCGGAACGATGGCAAACGTTAAGCCAAGGAACTGGATATCCGCAGGCAGCGTAGCTTTTAAGTTGAAAATAGCGACGATGACCGTCCACTGCGACTGGTCTTTCAGAATCATATACGGCCAGAAAAAGTCATTCCATACGCCGTTGATCGTTAAGATCGAGATCGTGATGAGCACGGGTCCACTCAAAGGCAAAATAATCCGCAGAAAAATACTTAGCTTGGAAGCTCCGTCAATATGGGCTGATTCGACCAAGGAAGCTGGAATCGTGTCGAAAAAGTTTTTGAAAATAAGAATGACTACGGGATTGACCGCCGCCAAAAACCATAATGGCCAATACGTATTCGTAAAGTTAATATGGAACAGTGGAAAATCGACAATATTGCCGAACAAAGGAACAATTCCGACTGTACTCGGCAGCAGCACTGTCCAAAGAATGAGCAAAAAGAAAAAGGCGCTTCCTTTTGGCTTCAGCTTGGAGAAAAAGTAACCTGCCAATCCATTAAACAACACCGTAAATACAAGCGTTCCGATCGTCACATAGGACGTATTCACATAATAACGCATAAACTTGAACTCATTCCATGTGTCCCAAAGCTTCTCGATGTGAAACGACCTTGGAATAATAGTAGGCGGAATTTCGTAAAACTCCTTCACATCCTTGAAGCTGGACAAAATAACCCAGACAGGAGGCAGAAGGCATACGAGTGAAATGATCGTCATGATCGCAAAAAATAGCCAATACATAATTTTAACCTTAGGTGTTTTGTATTCCAGATCCCCAATAATTCCTGATAATTTAGCCGTCTTCATTTACTCACTCCTTACTCCTTGTCCCATTTTTTCTGCAATTTGAAATAGTAGACGGTCATAACCATCAAAATCATAAAGGTAATGACGCCAAGTGCCACCGAATGGCCCGCCTCGAAATACCGGAAGGCATAGAAGTAGCTTTGCAGCTGCAGAGTCATAGACGAATTATTAGGTCCGCCCTCTGTCAAAACGAGAGGCTCATTGAAAATTTGGAAAACGCCGCTAATTTGCAAAATCAGCGTTAAGCCGATTAAAGGTGAAATTTGCGGTAGCGTAATGTTCCAAAATTTTCGCCATATGCCTGCGCCATCAATTGAAGCCGCCTCGTACAGCTCACTATTCACACCCTGCAAACTGGCTAGAAATAGCAGCGTTGTTGCCCCGAAGCTTCTCCATGTGATCGTGAGCACGATCGTAATAATCGTCAAGCTTGGGTCCTGCAGCCACCCCTGCGGATGAATGCCGACCATGCCTATTATTTTATTGACCAAACCGTTCTCGCTCGGCTCAAAGAGGAACATCCACAGCATCGATGCTGCAATTCCCGGAATCATGCTTGGAAAAAAAGCCGAAAACCGAAAAAAAGAGCTCCAATGCCGCATTTCATTAATCATGACAGCAACGACGATCGGAATGACGAATCCAATAACAAGAGACCAAAAAACGTACATAAACGTATTGATTAAGGTTTGCTGGAATACCGAATTGGTAATGACATCGATATAATTTTGCAGCCCGATAAATGATTCCGCTTTAAATCCCTTTGTCTTAAAAAAGGATAACCAAATGCCTGACAATAACGGCTGCCATGAAAAGAAAAAGAAAAAAAGCAGCGTGGGAATAATTAAAAGCCACGAGGACCATTCCTTCATCCAATACATAAAAAAAGTCGATTTTTTCTGCTTAGGAGTATACGTGGGTGTACCGGCGTTTACGCTCATGTTGGCTTCCTTTCCTAAATGATGTATTTAATTAAAATGATAACGCTTCCTTGCGAAGAGCGACATCCTTCAACCCTGCGAAATGGTTTGACATGGTGTGAATTATAAGCGCCGATTGCTGCTAACGTTGTTCTCCCTTCTTCATGGCAATCGCTGCTTTAGCTCATGGCAGCACAGTAAAAAGATTTGCCAGTAGGTTGTTATCCTGCGAAAGGGTGGATTATTCTGTCGGAACCTTCCATGGCACTGACGAAATAAGGACGATAGATTATAATAAAATGGATCGACAACAATGGGTTATGGGGGAGTCGGACACCATGTTGAAAGCGCTTATCGTCGACGACGAATATTTAGTTCGCACAGGAATCCGCGAGACCATCGATTGGGCCGAATATGGGGTAGAGATTATTGGAGATGCAAGCAATGGCGTGGAAGGGCTGGAGCTCGCACTGCTTCATCAGCCCGATGTCATTGTGACTGATGTGCGTATGCCTTATATGAACGGGCTGGAGTTTTTGGAGAAAATAAAAGAGCATAATCTGCATTGCGGCGTTATTGTGCTCAGTGGATACGATGAATTTCAATACGCCCAGGAGGCGCTTCGCCATGGCGCAGCCAGTTATCTGCTTAAGCCGGTAAATATCGATGAGCTGGCAGAAACGGTCCAGCAAATTGGGCGGCAAACGATTGAAAAACGAGCAAACCGCATGCAATTTCAAAAATATAAAAAAGAAGAGAACGCCATCTCCTCGCAATTTTGGCTTGATTTATTTTACGGGCGACTCTCTGACACCACATTGATTCAGGAGAAATATGATTGGCTGAGTATCGCGATTGCGCCTGAGGATAAACTGATTGCTGCTGTCATCTCTATCATTCCAGACACCGTTACAGCGATAGATTTTGTTGATCAATCCAAATGGTCGGCAATTGAACAGCAAATTCGCCAGATCTTAAACAACCATTCAGTGAGTACTATAGCTGTTTTGCAAAGTGCACCGACAGAATGGACAGTCATCGCGGCTTCGAGCCTGCCGATCACCGATTTCGCATCCACCATGTACACTTTTGGTTACGCTGTCATTAAAGAAATAAAAGACTCCGCCGGCTTCCAATTGACGGTAGGCTTCACTGAAGCAGCTGACCGCTATGCGGGCATACACACTGCTTTTGTGAAAGCACGCGAGGCGGCACGCAAATCCATCTCTGGATTAGGCGGCGTTTTATTCGAATCAGAAAATGAACGTTCAGGCTCAAGACGCGAGGTTCGGGACGCGCTCGCCTATATTAGACTTCATTTTGCAGATAACATTACAGCCGACATGGTTGCCGAGAAGGTTCATGTCAGCCCAACTCATCTGATGCATTTGTTTAGGAAGGATCTGAACAAAACGTTTTATGAGTGCCTGACGGAATATCGCATCGATGAGGCTAAGCGTTTGCTGCGCTACTCCTCCTACCGCGTTTATGAGGTCGGCCTGCATGTCGGCTTCGGCGATTCCAAATATTTTAGCCAAATTTTCCGCAAAATGACCGGGATGTCTCCTAGCGAATATGCCAAATATCAACAATAAGCAGGATCGCAGCGACAAGTCGTCCTCTATTTTGCGTAAAATGAACATTAGAACCCGAATCGTCTTTGTCATCATCGCCGGATTGACGCTGCATCTCACTTTGATGCTGGGTGTGTTCAACATTTACGCGCACACGTATCTCAAAAACAATTTGTACAATCACATTGGCAATATTCAAAAAGAGATCGGACTCAGCTTAGAGCTGATCGTCGATGATATCCAAATGCTTTCGCTCCGTTTCCTCGTCAATACGGACATTTACCGCCTAATCGGCGACTTGTCCATTGCAGAGGATGAGAAAAAAACGCGTATTCGTTCGCTGATGGAAGGCATCGTCGCCAAAAACGAGCTGATCGGCGACGTGGTGATCATTACAAATGAAGGCACCCGTTACCGATATGTCGCCGATACAGAAATTTTTGAAGATCCGGATGACCTGCTGCTATCCAAAATCGAGGAGTCTATTTTGCCTGTTATCGGTAAGGTGAAGCATAACGCTAAAGGTGACGCCTATATCRTTTTCGGACAAAAATATCGCAATTTCAATACAGGCCAAAACATTGGAACAATACTCGTCTATGTGAAGGAATCTTCGCTGTTTAATCTTTATAAGCCAGCGTTTGAGGGGTTAGGCTATTCCTATATCGCCTCGGTCACTAATGAAGTGATTTCACATCCGGATAAACGGGTGGTCGGCAATACTCTTCTGGAATCGGATTCGTTCCATCCCGGCGAAACGGCAGGTTATCGAAACGTATCATCGGGGCATGAAAACTATGTTTTGAGCACGTATCCGCTGAGCGACCGCCTGAACCGATTCGGCGTCAGCTGGAAGCTTGTTTCCGTTGTATCGCGGCCACAATTGTTTGCTGCGATTACGGAAGGAAACCGCAATGCGCTGTATTTCGCTTTGCTCGTTTTTGTTGGTCTCTTAGCTCTATCTTTTTATTTGGCGTCCAAAATTACCGAACCTGTTTTCAATTTGACAAAGAAGCTGGGTGCGATAGGAAAGTCCGGGCTGCAGCTTATGAATGATCGAAACAAGCCGAGCGACGAAATCAGTGAGCTGGAAAACAGCTATTACACGATGATCGACCGAATTAACAACCTCATTCATGAGAACAATGAGGAAAAGGAAAAGCAGCGAGTGATGGAGCTAACCGCTTTGCAATCGCAAATCAATCCGCATTTTTTGTACAATACGCTCGATGCGATCACTTGGACGGCCAGGCTGAAAAAACAACCTGAAATCGAGAGAATGATCTCTGCGTTAGCAACCTTCTTCCGAATCAGCCTTCATAAAGGGGACAAGCATATACCCGTTGAGGAAGAGATTCGGCTGGTAAAAAGCTTTGTAACCGTTGAGCTGATGCGTTTTCCAGACAAATATGATGTCACCTACGATATTCCGGAGCCGCTTCGGAAAATTCGCATCTTGAAGCTTATTCTTCAGCCATTAGTGGAGAACGCCATTAAACATGGCATGAGTGAGAAACAAGGAAAAGGATTAGTCGAGGTTAAGAGCTGGCGAGACGAAACCTATCTGTATTTTGAAATTAAGGATGACGGGGTAGGGTTTAAAAGCAAATCCAACATTCAAAGCACCGACAAAAATGTGTTGTTTCAAAGCGGTTACGGCCTGAGAAACGTTGACGAGAGGATTAAGCTCGAATACGGCAAGGAATCGGGACTCACGATAACGAGCGAACCCGGAAAAGGAACGACTGCCCTTATTCGGATTCGCCTCAGCCTAGATCAAATCTCATGATGTCTGCGCATTTTTTTGTACAAATCCTTTAATGGATCTAGAATGCTGCGAGACAGCCGCTTAATCAGTATAAAAAATAGTGCCAAAATAAAAGCGCCAACTCCGATCAGCGTATTTCTTAGCAGTCGGAGTTCGCTTTTGATCGGCTCGCCTGAGATTAGAATCGCGATTCGATCATCGGAATGATACAAGCGATATAACAAAACAATGCCCTCTTCCGTCTGATTGATCGTCATTTCCTCATTTGCTTCTTCTTGTGTATCCTCCTGCAGCGTTTCCCAAATCACATCGTTAGGCTCTTCCTGCAAGCCATTTGCATTCAAAATCGCATGATCATGCGTAATAATATAGGTAGGATGACGGCCATACAATTCAGGATCGTCGGCATGATAGAAGCTGCTCATCTTTTTCAAATCCACATTCATGAGAAGCAGGCCCGTTATCTTCTCATTTGTATCGATGATTTTGGCCACATAAACCAGCTTTCTGCGTGGATCTGTGTTCTTGTACACGAGCGAGCTCGAAGCTTGTACAATCCATTCGGACGTTAAATCTGAGCTTAAAAACTTCGTATATTCGGGAAGCTTCTGAGTCTCTTGGAACGAGCGTATCGCTGATACGTTGCTTGATGCGTACACGCTGCCGCTATTCCCGTACATCACCATATCTAAAATATAGAGGTTGGATGAAATCATGCCGTCCAATATCGGCGGAATGGTATTGTCATATTCGCTGCTTGTGAGGGAAGCATGAACGGCTGTATTGTTTGTCACCAAACTAGCCATTTCCTCCATCCATTTCATAAACAGCTGGGCGTTTTTGTGCTGCTGGCCTGTATATTGAAGGGAAAGCTGACGCTGCATTTCCGAGCTTTTGTTCTCCATGGTCCGAAATACGAGCATGCTGGATAAGATCACATATAAAACAATGACCGATAGCAAAATAATTTTCATTTTCTTATCAAGCGATCTGAACACCGTATCCCCTCGTTCCCCAGTTGTCCTTATTTCTATTTTAACGCAAGCTATAATGAAGCGCTTTCTTTTATTGCCCATCGATAGTACCATACAAGCTGCTTATAAAAAAGCCGTTAAAGCTGCGAAATGGTTTGCAATCGCAGGATCGAAGGATAAACGAAAAAAAACTCCCGATTATCTCAGGAGTTCATTCGCAGAATGCGGGCAGGCCGCTATAACGTTTCAACTAGTGCTTGCGCAGCTTCTTCGATATGCGATTGCCCGCTGACTGCATCAGCTGTACGAGTAAAATAAGAATAATGACACAAACGTACATCACGTCGGGCTCCCAGCGCTGGTAGCCGTATCTAATCGCCACATCGCCTAAACCGCCTGCGCCAAGTACACCCGCCATCGCTGTTGCGCCGATTAATCCAATCGTTGCGATGGTTAAACCAAGCACGATCCCAGGTCTTGCTTCCTTCAAAATAACCCGCCAAATGATTTGCCGGCGCGAGGCTCCCATCGCTTGAAATGCTTCAATAACACCGGGATTCACCTCCAGCAAAGCCGATTCGATAAGCCTCGCAATATAAGGCGCAGTATAAAAGACAAGCGGAACGATTGCTCCCCTCACTCCGATTGTCGTATGCACAATCCATTTCGTAATGGGAATGATCGCTATTAAAATAATGATGAACGGGACAGACCGCAGCACATTGATGACTGTGTTTAACAGATGATAGAGCACCTTGTTCTCATAAATATGATTTGGGCGCAGCACGACTAGGCAAATGCCCAGAAACAAGCCAATAATAGTGGAGAAAAACAAGGAATAGACAACCATCGCCGCCGTTTCCCCTAGCGCTTCTGTGTATAGATCATGGTTCTCGGCGAGGCTTCTGAAGAAGCTATCCAGCATGCTTAAGCACCTCCACCTGCATTCCGTTTTGTACCATGTATGCAATTCCTTCTTCTATGGCAGTCGATTCGCCCGGCAAACTAATTAAGAGAAAACCAAACACGGTATCTTTAATTTTCGTTATATTCCCGTACAAAATGCTTGGCCGAAGCTGATAGCGCAGCGTCAAATCTGCGAGTATAGGCTCGCTTACCGTTTCCCCAATGAAGGAGATGCGAAGCAGATGTTTTGGCTCTGCGGGGTGGTTAGCTTTGTTAAGCA
Source organism: Paenibacillus sp. TAF43_2 (assembly GCF_052113545.1). Lineage (NCBI taxonomy): Bacteria > Bacillati > Bacillota > Bacilli > Caryophanales > Paenibacillaceae > Paenibacillus > Paenibacillus sp. TAF43_2. The sequence goes on along the minus strand of NZ_JBFRDK010000024.1, from coordinate 41,486 downwards.
GCTCCTGCGGCAAATCCGCATCAAACACGCTTTTCGTAAATTTTTTGGTCGTATCCGTTTGCGGTTTCGTAAACAGCTCCAAAATAGAGCCCTGCTCTACAATGATACCGTTCTCCATTACGGCTGCTCGATCACATATCTTTTTCAACACATACATCTCATGGGTAATCAACACAATCGTAATTCCATAGGAACGATGAATGTCGAGCAGCAAATGCAGGATCGAATCGGTCGTCTGCGGATCAAGTGCTGATGTCGCTTCATCGCATAACAAGATTTCCGGCTCGTTGGCAAGCGCCCTTGCAGTCGCCACACGCTGCTTCTGTCCTCCAGACAATTGAGCGGGGTAGCTGTCACGTTTATCCGCTAGATTCACAAGCTTCAGGAGCTCGTTTACCCTTGCTTCAATTTGTTTTTTGGGGACACCTGCAAGCACGAGCGGGGAGGCTATATTCTCATAGACGGTACTCGACATAAGCAAGTTGAAGTTTTGAAAAATCATCCCAATTTTCCGCCGCATAATGCGCAGTTCCTGCTCGCTAAGCGATGCCAGATCCGTGTTGTTTATACGTATACTGCCAGCAGTCGGCCGCTCCAAATAGTTGATGCAGCGCAGAAGCGTGCTTTTGCCTGCTCCGCTGTAGCCGATAATGCCGAATATTTCCCCTTTACGAATATGCAGATTCGCGTCCTTAATTGCATGGATGTTCTGTTTGCCCTGTTGATACGTTTTGCTGACATTTTCGATCCAGATCACTGTACAACCCCGCCTCTGCTAAAATGTTAAAAAGGTCTCTTCATCTAAGAAGAGACCAAGGTCTATTTTCGAGTTACCAAGATGCGACAATGTACGTGCCGTATTTTTCTTCTACGAATTTCTTGACTTGGTCGGAATGATAAGCCTTAATCAATCTTTGGAATACCGGCTTATCCTTGTCCTCGGTTCTTACTGCAATAATATTTACCCAAGGAGAATCCTTTGGCTCAATAAAAATGGCATCCTTCGTTGGCACAAAACCCGCTTCTACCGCATAGTTGGTGTTGATTACTGCCGCCGTCAGATCGCCAAGCGCTTTCGGAATGAATGCTGCATCCAGCTCCTCAAATTTCAATTTGAGCTTGTTTTCTGCGATGTCGCGAACAGTCGCTTTAATGCCAACGCCTTCTTTTAACTTGATCAGTCCAGCATTTTCAAATAGAATCAACGCGCGCGCGCCATTTGTCGGATCATTAGGCAGGCCGATAACATCGCCTTCCTTTATTTCAGAAACGTCTTTGATTTTTTTGGAGTAGAAGCCGATTGGAAAATTAAGCGTGTTCGCGATCTTCACCAAATCAAGGTTGTTATCCTTCTTGAATTGATCGAGATACGGCTCATGCTGGAATGCATTGGCATCAAGCTCGCCTTCCGCCAGCACTTTATTCGGCTGTACATAGTCATTGAATACAACAAGCTCAATATCGAGGTTATCCTTTGCCGCAACTTCCTGCACCTGCTTCCAAATCTCTTCCTCAACGCCTGCCGAAATACCTACCTTAAGCTTTGCTTTCTCTCCTTCTCCCTCTGCACCACTCAATTCTGATTTGTTGCCGCACGCGGCAAGCACAGCGGTTAATACCAGTGTCAGCATAATCAATACGAGCTTTTGTTTCATATGATCTCCCCTGCTTCCTATTTGTTTTTCAAGCTGATTACATGTCTAGAAAAACAGAAAAGCTCTTATTCCACGATGCCGGCTGCTTGCGCCGTTCCGTGAAATAAGAGCTTTTAGTCGTCTAATCAGCTCAATATCTTATAATTCCGATGAGCTTACTATAGATTATATTTATTGCTTCTGTCAACGATTTTATTTGTCATTCAAGCGCTAGCTCTTCCATGGATGACCAATTCTAACGTGGAACGGCTGCCGCTCGGTTATTGCACCACGCTGCAGCCGCGCTACCCATCTTACGATTTAGCCAGCACCTCATCCTTAATCCGCTGCACAGCCTCAGCAATCGCTAGTGATCCGAGATCACCTTCGCCTCTTTTCCTGATGGCAACGCTGCCCGCGTTTTTCTCACTCTCACCAAGCACAAATGTATAAGGCACCTTTTCAAGGCCAGCCTCGCGAATTTTATAACCCAGCTTCTCATTCCGTGTATCCACTTTAGTGCGAATGCCCGCTTCAGCGAGTGCTTMCTTCACCTGCAAGGCATAATCGATATATTTCTCCGAGACAGGCAGCAGCTTAACCTGTACTGGTGCGAGCCATAATGGGAATGCTCCTGAATAATGCTCTGTCAATATACCGATAAAACGATCAATCGATCCATATACCGCACGATGAATAACGACAGGGCGATGCTTCTGGTTGTCTTCGCCAATATAGGACAAATCAAATTTCTCAGGCATTTGGAAATCAAGCTGAATCGTGCCGCATTGCCAGCTCCGCTTCAATGCATCGAGGATATGAAAGTCGATTTTTGGCCCATAAAATGCACCGTCGCCCTCATTTACGCGATATTGAATATTGCGGCTGTCTAGTACGCTGCGCAGCGATTGCTCCGCTTGATCCCAGAGCTCCTCAGAACCCATTGAGTCCTCAGGTCTAGTCGACAGCTCAATTTTGAAATCAAAACCGAATACCCCGTAGATATGGTCGATCAATGCGATCGCATGGCTGATCTCTGCTTCAATCTGATCAGGCCGCACGAATATATGAGCATCATCCTGACAAAACGTACGCACCCGCATCATGCCGTTCAGAGCACCCGAGTACTCATGGCGATGAACCTGGCCAAATTCCGACATCCGAATCGGCAGCTCTCTGTACGAGTGCAGACTGTTTTTGAAAATCAGCATATGCCCCGGGCAGTTCATCGGTTTAAGCGCATAAGCCGTATCATCCACATTTGTAAAATACATATTGTCCTTATAATGATCCCAGTGACCCGATTGCTCCCACATCCGCTGGTTCATCATAAATGGCGTGCGAACTTCCTCATAATCCCGCTGCCGCTGCTTCTCGCGAATCAGGCTCTCCAGCTCCGTACGAATCGTCATGCCATTCGGCAGGTAGAACGGCATGCCCGGCGCCTCTTCTGAGAACATGAACAGCTCCAATTCCTTGCCAAGCTTGCGGTGATCACGCTTCTTCGCTTCCTCCAGCAGGTGCAAATGCTCATCAAGCTGCGCTTTTTTCGGGAAGGACGTGCCATATATGCGCTGCAGCATTTTGTTGTCCGAATTGCCACGCCAGTAAGCGCCTGCTACATTTAGCAGCTTGAACGCCTTGATGCGTCCTGTGGAAGGTAAATGAGGACCGCGGCAAAGGTCAACAAACTCGCCTTGCTCATACAGCGAAATAATGGAATCGTCCGGCAAATCACGAATTAACTCCAGCTTGAGCGGCTCTTCCTCCTGTGCGAATAAAGCTGTCGCTTCCTCGCGACTCACTTCACGGCGCGTAATCGGCAGGTTTTCTTGAATAACCTTGCTCATCTCCGCTTCTATCGCAGCAAGATCATCTGTAGACAACGGCTTCTCGATATCAATGTCATAGTAGAAGCCATCCTCAATAACAGGACCAATCCCAAGCTTCACAGCCTTTTCCCCATAGATACGCTTTATGGCTTGTGCCATCACATGCGCTGTACTGTGACGGTAAATCGCTAAACCATCAGCACCATCAAGCGTTATAATTTCAACGCTGCTGCTTGCTTGAATGGGCTCGTTCAGATCGACAAGCCTGCCATCGACTTTTCCCGCGACTGCATTTTTGCCAAGTCCAGTACTGATTGATTCCGCCAATTGCGCGGCGGTTGTCCCCCGTGGATACTCCTTAACTGTTCTATCCGGTAATGTAATTGCAATACTCATCATGCAGCCTCCGATCGAATGTAGTTGAACGCAAAAAAAACACATCTCTCCCACCAAGGGACGAGTGCGTTCAGCTCGTGGTTCCACCCTCATTCGATCTGCTGCTTTATATGACTGGCTATTCGCCAGACTTAAAGTTACAGCAAGATCCTTATTGAGCACCCGGTAACGAGGATGAATCGGTGTTATTTACAATCGCTTTATGGAAACAGCGGGTTCAATAACACGGCTGCAAAGGGGTAATTACACATTCGGTTGCTGGAGAAGCTCTCAGCCTTAGCCTCTCTCTCTGGACAGCTCGTATAAGGTAATCATGTCTTTGGTCAAAGCCTATTTATGGGTAAATTGTAATTCGAATATTCCAATAAGTCAACTGCAGCCAAGTATTCATGGAAATAAGCATCATTTTTAGCATTTTTATTCGATTATTTTAGACGTGCCCAGTCACTTCCACATGCACCATCGGACAAAATATGCTTTAATATACCAAAGGAGCGTGATTCAATGGACATCAAATCGTTTCTATTTCCAAAAAACGAGGTCTCTTACCTCATGACATCCTCTAATATGAAAGAAGCCATAGATAAATTAGAGGCTAGCCACTATACCGCCATTCCGATCTTGGACGACAATGGCTTATATTTCGGAACTCTTTCCGAAGGGGATTTGTTATGGAAGTTGAAAGCCACACCCGGTCTCACTTTCGATACGATGCACGAAATTCCTGTCGTCTCCATCAAAAAACGGATGAAAGTCGAATGTGTCGCGATCAACGCCGATTTGGACGATATGCTGGCGCTGGCGGCCGATCAGAACTTCGTTCCCGTCGTAGACAACGATCGCGTCTTTCTTGGTATTATTCGCCGCAAAGATATCATCGAATACTATACCCGAAATATTTCTGATTAGCTTGGAAAAGCCTGATCATGCAAATCAAGAAGGCTGCCGTCGCCGGCAGCCTTTTATGATGAATTAGTGGTGAACACGCTTAAATGCTTTGTTTGGATAACGCTTCAAAATACGCTGCAACGACCTCACGAAATTCCAGAGCAGCTCGCGAAATGTACCGATTCCTATGCCATAATAGTGCTATCTCCCGTACTAATTCGTGATTCTCTATTTGGAGATAATGGATTTGTTCCCGCGAATTCCTTGCCGTGCTGGGTATGAAGGCTATACCTATTTCGGCCTCTACAAGCATGCTAAGCCTTGCAGGTTCATCCCCCTATCGGGTCGATAAACACGATTTGACATTCGATCTCATCCCCTTCTATAGGAGGTGAGGACAAGCAAAAATCCACTTCTCCTCTATCAAGAAGCGTAACCATTTCCTGTGTGGCAAGCATTTGCACATGAAATTGAATGTCAGGACGTTTTTTCCGAAACTCACGAAGGATATTGGGCAATTTGCTTGCAGTGGTCACTGCTAATTTGAGCGTGCTATGTTCCGGGCTGGATAAATCGCTAAGCTCCTGCTTCCCCTGCTCCAATTCAAACAAAGCCCTTTCTGCACGGCGGAGGAATAGGCTGCCATACTCATTCAATCGCAAATTTCTCCCTATTCGATCGAATAAGGGGACCCCTAAATCCTCCTCCAAGCGCCCAATCGTTTTGCTTAGTGAAGACTGAGTAACGTGCAGATTGCGTGCAGCTTCGGTCATATGCTCCAAACGAGCTACAGTAAGAAAATATTGCAGTTGAAGAAGTTCCATTTCGCGCCCCCATTCATTCCCTCAAGTCAATGAGATTATAGCATCAAATGCGTTGGAATGAATAAATGATTTCAAGTACGATGACCTTAATACGTTTTGGGGGCGATTCAAAAATGAATGTTCGCAGCAGGTGGTTAATGATCTCCGTTGGTCTAGGAATACTATTGAACCCATTAAATTCTTCGATGATTTCAGTTGCTATTCCACGTCTGCAGCATGTATTCCAACTTGATTTTACAAGTGTTTCTTGGATTATTTTTTCCTTTTACATTGCAAGCAGCATCGCTCAGCCTATTATGGGAAAGGCCAGCGATTTATTCGGGCGCAGGAAGATCTTTCTTGCCGGTCTTATTGTAGCCTTCGTTGCGTCATTACTAGCTCCGTTGTCACCAAACTTCGGATGGCTCATAGTGTTCCGCATTGTGCAAGCCATTGGAACAAGCATGATGGTTGCCGTTGGAATGGCCATTGTACGCATTCATATTACGGAGAAACAAGCGACTGCGCTGTCTGTTTTGTCCATCTTTCTATCCGGAGCGGCAGCCATTGGCCCCTTTATTGGCGGGGTCTTGATTCATTCGTGGGATTGGACGGCTATCTTTTTTGTCAATATTCCATTTGCAGTGGCTAGCTTTCTATTAGCTTGGAGAACTATTCCTATGGATGAACCGCAAATGCGCGCTCCAAAGGGCATGTCTTTTCGTATGTGGTTTGACTTGATAGATGCGCCAGGAATCCTGCTCTTTACAGTAGGTCTGGTTGCCCTGCTCGCTTCATTGCTCTCAGTCAAATCATCTGGACATCTCTCATTCGGAAATGTCATTGCCTTGCTGATCGGCCTTGCTGCGCTGGGGGCATTTGTACGACATGAGTTAAAAACGGCGTCACCTTTTATTCCACTACGCACATTCGCCAAATATCCTGCGATGACTTGGGTTAATGTAGAATTCATGCTCGTTAACGTACTATATTACTCGCTCTTTTTCGGGTTGCCATCCTACTTGCAAATGGTACGCCATGTCAGTGAGTTCCAAACTGGGATTCTCATGCTAAGCTTAGGCTTATGCTCGCTAGTTACTTCTCCAATCGCAGGACGATGGATCGATAAATCAGGACCAAGACCAGCATTGCTGGTATCTGCCATTCTGATGACACTTGGGTCAGTGTGGCTCGTCACATTGAATCAAAGTTCACCAGTTATCAGCGTATGTTTGGCCTTGGCTGCATTCGGTATTAGCAACGGACTGAACAATGTAGGGATGCAAGCATCCTTGTTCCAAAGCTCTCCAAAAGAAATAATCGGTGTAGCATCCGGATTATTTAATACATCCAGATACTTTGGAACCATCCTCTCCTCACTGTTGATAGGTATCGTTATGGGCGATACGTTCAGCTTCGAGGGATTTCACGTGCTTGGAATTATCCTCACGGTTATTGCGTTGTCTTTGGTATTCCTAAACCGGCGGCGCCGGGATTCATTACGATACAGAATCCATTAATTCGAAGAAATATTTTGATTCATGAGTCTGATAGAGCTTGAACCAAGCCTGTAATGTATTTGGCGCAAAAACATCCAACAGCTGCAGTACATGCATCGTGAATTCTAGCGGAGCTATACCTGATGCAGTAACTAAGTTCCCATCTGTTACTGCAGGCTCCGTTTCATAATATTTTTCTCCCGTATAATTAGGACAAATCATTTTCAAATATTCAAGATCGTTGCTTGTATGTCTTCTTGAGTCGAGCGCTCCCATCTTTGCAAGTCCCATTGTAGCGCCACAAATCGCTGCAACTACTGTTCCTTCTTGTAATGCTTTTGAAGCTTTTTTCAATATAGGCTCGTGAATGGGTTCCATCCAAGTATCTCCGCCTGGAAGAACGAGTACATCCGTACTTTCCAAACTACACTCTTCAACAGAAATAGCAGGCAATATTTTCAATCCACCCATTGTAGTAGCAGGATTTTTATCCACGCCGACTGTAATAACTTCTAAAGGTGCTGCCTCTTTTTTAAAATACCTCCCCGAGTTAAGCTCAGCAGTTAAATAACCTACTTCCCAGTCCGCCATCGTATCAAAAACATAWAGATACACTTTTTTTGTCTGCATAATAAACACTCCTTTTGTAATGTCTGAATACCCCTATTATAAAAAAACTTCACTGACATTCTCCGTCAGTGAAGTTTTTTAAATTTGATAAAAATCAATTAAACTGTTGAAGAGCGCTCATGCAGGAAATCAGATGGAGAGCTGCCAACAATGCGCTTGAATATGCGGTAAAAATACGAAACATCGTTATAACCTAAATAGTCGGCGATTTCACTAATCATCAGCTGCGATTCGGTCAGCATGTAGATCGCCGTTTTCATCCGCTGATTGTGTACATATTCGCTGATCGTCTGGTTCGTAACCGCCTTAAACAAAGTAGCCGCATAATTCGGTGTCGTATTAATGACATCCCCCAGCTCCTCCTTCGTCACCCTCTCGCGATAATGCGTCGAAATATATTGCTTCATGCTGTCCACACGCCGATGCTTCTCCGAGGAAATCATTCCGCGATCCTTCTCTTGATTGAGATAGACCAGCGCTTCCGTAAGCAGCGCCTCTGCCATATGTTCATAGTAAGGCGGTTTCTCCTTGTATTGTGTCCAAACTCCCCGCAGCCTCTCCTGTATCACTTCAAAGCGCCCGAGCCGTTGCTTTAACGGCTCTTCCAGCTGAAGCAGAGGAAGGCTGCACTCGGTAGCGATTTTGCAAAAATTGACCACATACTTCGTGTGGACGACCGTTGGAATGCTTTTCCCATAGTATGGAATATGTCCCGGTATAAGGAGCAAATCTCCTTTTTCCAAAATCACCTTCTCCTCGTTCACCCAATATACACATTTCCCATAAGTCACTAACGAGAGATGAAAGGATAACATGCGCCCCTCACCTTCCTCGTACCAATCCGCCCCGTTGTCCTGATGCACATCCATAATTGCCAGCATAATGAACGCTCCTTAGAACCGTACTATTGTACATTCATTGTACTATAGTTCTTATCTCCTTTCGACTTTTCACGTTACAATGAAAAAAATAAGGAGGCCTACAACATGCTAAAAACAAAAATTATTTGTACAATGGGGCCCGCTTGCGACTCCGTTTCGACGATTAAAGAAATGATCCAAGCAGGGATGACCGTTGGTAGACTGAATATGGCTCACGGCGAATTAGAAGATCACGTTATGCGAATGAACAATATACGGCAGGCTGCACGCGAGCTGAACACTTTTGTTCCCATTATGATGGATATTAAAGGTCCTGAGGTGCGGATCGGCAAGCTGAAGGAAGCATCCTGCGAGCTGGTTATCGGTGAAGAATTGATTCTCACGACGGAGGATGTACTCGGCGATGCAACTCGTCTTCCTGTAAACTATTCCGAGCTTCCGCTTGTTGTAAAAACAGGAGACCGGATTCTCATAGATGATGGACTTGTAGATCTGACGGTAATGTCGGTTGAAGGTAACGATATTCGTTGCAAAATCGTGAGCGGCGGCATATTGAAACCTCGCAAAGGCGTTAACCTGCCAGGCATCAAAACGACGCTGCCAGGCGTAACGGAGCGCGATGTGGTGCATATTCATTTTGGCATCAAACATAATGTTGAGATCATTGCTGCTTCCTTCGTAAGAAAAGCAGAGGACATCTTGGAAATCCGCAACATTCTTGAAGAAGCAAATGCAAGCCATGTACAAATCATTTCAAAAATCGAAAACGCTGAGGGCATGCAAAACCTTGATGCAATTATCGAAGCATCCGATGGCATTATGGTTGCGCGTGGCGATCTAGGCGTTGAGGTGCCGATCGAAGACGTGCCGATGATGCAGCGTGAGATGATCAACAAATGTAATCTTGTAGGCAAGCCGGTTATCGTTGCTACACATATGCTCGAATCGATGCAGGTTAACCCGCGTCCAACTCGGGCTGAAGTAAGCGACGTAGCCAATGCGGTTATTCAAGGCGCTGACGTCGTGATGCTCTCCGGCGAGACAGCTGCTGGAAAATACCCCATCCCATCCGTACGGACAATGGCTTCCATCGCTAGAAAAGCCGAATCCATGATCGATTATAAAGAGCAATTCGATAAAAAGAGATCGCAGCAAAGCACGAACATTACGGAGGTAATTAGCCAAGGTGTCGTTAGCTCCTCGCTTGAGCTGAGCGCCAAAGCAATTCTTACTTCAACGGAAAGCGGCTTTACTGCTCGCATGGTATCCAAGTACCGTCCGATGTCACCAATTATCGCAATTACGCAGCATGATCATGTGCTTCCAAAAATTTGCTTGCTCTCCGGCGTTATTCCGGTTAAAGGCGATGCAGTAACAACAACAGACGAAATGTTCGAGTCCGCTATCCGCAATGCCAAGCTGACTGGGCTTATTGATACAGGCGATATTATCGTGCTTTCCGCTGGCGTGCCAATCGGCCAAGCCGGGGCAACCAATCTTATCAAAGTAGCACAAGTATAAGTAAGTATTTCGCCAAAAATGGCATGATATCAAAAAGCTGCGCCGTCCGAGGACGATGCAGCTTTTTACACATATAAATGCAGCCCGAACGACTCTACATAAGAATACTTTCATGAAGCTTTCACAAATGACATGCTTTCCTATGCCTTTTGGAGCATATTATAATAATAACAACACATCGTTTCTACACTTAGGAGGGAATGGGTATGAAAAAAGAACATACCGTTCATTTCAAAATTATGCATGGCTCGGCAACCAAGACGCTAACCGGACTCATGTACCTAGAAGAAAACACAAAACCAACTGTTCAAGATTATCAAGAAGTCCTGAAACAATGCGGACATGATGTACATATCGAGAATGAAGAGCAGTTTATTTTCCGCTCCAACAACCCAGCAGACGACTATTTGATCGACGTTCTTGAAAACTATAAGAAAAACGACAAAGATCTACATGCTGACCATCTCGCACAAAGCTTTGTAAAAAAGACGCCATTCCTATAGAAATATTACTAGAATAGGAGCAGAAAGGCTGTTTCGGGTCAAATGACCTCATGAAACAGCCTTTTTTTATCGTACAAAATAAACTGTTTACCACTTTGACAGCTGCTAAAGTACCTATTCCTTAATAAGGCTTTGGAAATATTTTCATGTTGAATTGGTTGTGTTATGCTTCTTCTAGGATTATAAAAGCTTAGAGTCAGCATGAAGCTATACCGTTCATGATCCATGAAAGTTGGTGATTCGTGAGTACAAATGAAAGTATCACCTTAGTTGTCATTACCCTCATTTCCGTGCCGCTTTTCCTGCTTGCCTTCATCGTCATTCGGCAATCGTTTAAGGATACTCGGGAAACTAAATTTATTTTGAAACATGGCGAATCCTTTGACGCGACTGTGAGCTCCATACAAAAAACCAATACGGAGATTAACGGTCATCCTGAGGTTTTTATCGGATTAACGATTCCAAGAGAGCATGCAGATCCCTATCGCGCCATCATTAAAACCGCCATTTATATGGTTAATATTCCTCAGTATCAGCCTGGCCGCAAAGTAAAGGTGAAGGTGCTGGAGACTAACGGCAAAATTAAGGTCGCCTTGGAAGGCGCACATGTATTTTAACTTCCATGAAATAAGAAAGAGCGCCGCAATCGGCGCTCTTTCTTATTGTACTGCAGCTGCCTTTCGTTTCCGCAGCAATAGTGTAAGCGGGATAGAACAGATAATAATAATCGTCCCCAGATGGAAAACATCCTGAACGCTAAGCGACAGCGCAATGGTTTTGGACGATACACCGTCCTCCAAGTGAGCAATCGTCTGTGCTGAGAGGATCGTGCTGAACAAACTAATCGATAGCGCGGATGTCCCCTGCCTGATCCAGTTCATCACCGCAGAGGCATGACCTGAATTCACGCTTGGTACAGCAGACATCGCAGCGTTCGTCACGGGCATGTTGCTAAAGCCAATCCCCATATAACGAATAGCCACCCATACCGTAATAAATGCCGCGCTTGTCGCCACATTTGCATGGCTAAGCTCCCATGTAGCTAATCCCATTAGCAGCAAACCGATGAAGATTAGCCTCGATGGTCCTATTTTGCCATAAAGCCTGCCTACTGCAAGCGAGATTAATACCATCGCAAGCGTACCTGGAAGCATGACCATACCGGTAGTAAAGCTCGACTCCCCTTTAATATTTTGCATGAAGATTGGAACGAGTAACGTGCCTGCATATAAGGAAATCGTTATACAGCAGTTTAGGATGACTCCGTAAGTAAACCTCGGTATCTTCAGTACTCGCAAATTTAATAAAGGATTGCTGACTCGCAGTGTCCGCACCACAAAATAAGCAAGCACGACTAAACCAGCAGCGATCATTCCGAGTGTTTGCCAACCCGCCCAGCCCCAATTATGCGCCTCGCTAAATGCGACCAGCAGCGCGCTTGTTCCGATGAGAACTGCGCCAAACCCGATCCAATCCAGCTTAATCCCGGTGCTTAATCGGTAATTAGGAATGTACTTGGCGGCAATAAGCACAGCAATAATGCCAATCGGGATGTTCATTAGAAATAATGATTTCCAGCCGTAAATTTCAGCAAGCCATCCGCCTATCGTCGGCCCAAGCGCAGGAGCAAGCATCGCTGATACGCTCCAGAAGCTGACGGCAACAGCCTGTTTTGATTTCTCGATGGTCTGGTAAATGATTGTCATCGTAGTGGGCATAATAATTCCGCTGAAGAATCCTTGCAAAATCCGAAACGCAATAAGGGATTCAATACTCCAAGCGAAGGTACAAAGCGCAGACGTTAAAGTAAAACCGGCTAGTGCGATCACATATAATTTTTTGTAGCTCCACTTATCGCCCATAAAACCGATAATCGGAGCAATAATACCTGTTGCCATCATAAAACCGGATAACATCCATTGCACCGTGTTTAAACTGGCATGGAAATCATCCATAAAGATAGGCAACGCCACATTTATCGTAGTTGTACTCAAAGAGGCCATGAAGTTACCGAAAAAAACGGCAATCATAATGGTCCAAAATGACGAAGCTGCTTTTTGCGAGGTATCCACATTCATGCTCCTATTCCTGTAATTGATCTAAAGCTTTCTGTACCCGCTTCTCTGTTTCGGTAAGTTCTTCTTTAAACYGCTCCATACGTTTAATTTTCATGTCGATCATCGTTTTTTCCTTATGGAGCACCTGTGATATTTCGAAAAGCTTCAATTTTCGCGCTTCGCGATCCTCACTCGTACGATATTCACTTTTCTGCTGCTCGATGAGCGATTGAAACTCCATATACTGCTGAAGCTCTGCAAGCGAGAAGCCGAGCACCTCTTTTACGAGCAGTATTTTGTTGATTTTCTCTATATTTTCCTCTGAATATAACCGAATACCGCCTTGCGTCCGCTCCGGTGCAGAGATTAAGCCAAAATCCTCATAATACCGAATGGCGCGTTTCGTTAATCCAGTTCGCTTCGCTACTTCCTCAATTTTTAGTAAATCCAATGTCGAGCACCTCCAATTTTTCTACAATAAGCATACTCTCAGTGACAGTTAACGTCAACGTTAACTTTTAGGAATGCAATAGTGATGGAGCAGCAGCTGTGCATATAACTTGCCGTTCATAAGCAAAAAAACAATCTGAAACATAGCTGCATGTTCCAAACTGTTTTTTGATCTCAGTTATATCGATGACTTGAAAACGCCATGCGGCAAGCAAGCGTGAACGCCTTTAATGCCATTCACAATTTGAGTAATCTTTAAGTCAACAACCGAGCTTCCAAGTGCGATCGCTTCCACTCGGTTTAAACCATATAACTCACCCATAAGATCAAGCATCCCATCCAGCGCCTCTACGGTGGCTTCATTTAAGTCTTCATGAAAGCCAAACGTAATCCAGCCTGAAGGCGTATTCGCTCTAGGATTCGTCAAAACGATGTTTTCCTTCACCGTTATCGTTACGTCAACCAAATCCATTGGACACTCAATCGCCTGACAACTAATTTCCCCATCGCCTTGACGAGCGTGGCCATCTCCTACGGATAAATAACCTCCGTCTACAGAGATCGGCAAATATAATGTGCTTCCTTTGACAAGCTCCTTGCAATCGATATTGCCGCCGCAGGCGCGAGGAGGAAAAGTGGAATGAATACCTAGCCAATCAGGGGGCATCCCAATCACGCCCATGAAGGGTTGTAGCTCTACCGTAAACGATTTGTCATTAATGAGACAGGTTCCCCTCATCCATTCCTTGTCTAGTTTCCAATCGAGGGAAATCTCTTTATATTCGGTTAGCTTTAGCTTTTGATTTTGCCAATTTGGATATTGGCCTGCTGCTGTAAAGCCGTATGATCCTGGAATGATATCATTAAATCTAATCTCAAGAGTCATTCCTTTTTTTGCTTCTTTAATAAATAAGGGGCCAATTAAAGCATGACCACTATCGATATCCTGTCTTCTTGAAAAAGGTTTATATCTATCTTGATTGCTTGTACCTGTACCCCAACCTGCATCCAGCGTTTGGAAACGAATGGAATCACCTGATTCGATCGTAAGCAGCGGAGTCACTTCTGTTGTAAACGAGCCAATTAGGGAGCCTTGCGCCAATTCAATTTCGTGAACGGTCATGAATGATCCCTCCAAAAAAGCTAAATTGCCTTTCAAATTTATATTACCATAATTGGAAAATTAATAGTTAAATTAAGAGGGTCCATCTCAATTTAGTACATTGTTTGTCCATACGGTTGGAACCTCCCCCATGAACTACATACAGTAAGATAGTATTATAAAATCGTTCTTTATCATAAGAAGAACGATTTTTTTTATTTTACAATAGAAGTAAGGCTAAGCGGGATGAAGATCACGTGCTTGCCAATATCTTTTTGATTTGAATAGGAGTGTGAACCAAAAAACAGATATAGATTAGTGATGTGTATGTTTTAGTGTTACAACCATTTAGGAGTTCAAACCATGACGGAGCAGAAAAAATGGGTTGAAAATAGCGATTATTGGAGGCGGTTCCTCATACATTCCTGAGATTATTGAGGTTTTTATAAATAAATATGATGAAATGCCCATACGTGGGCTGTGACTGTTTGATAGTGAAGAAGGCCGCCATAAGCTAGAGATTGTTGGTGAACTAGCCAAAAGAATGGTCAAAAAATCAGGTTTAGGTTACCGCTGCATGGTAGATGAATAAAAAGGATGGAATCTATTGAATATATTGTTGGCCTTTTGCGCTGTTCTGATGTTCATTATTCAGACGCTAGCTTTGAAACAAATGAGAAGCACGAATAACAATGAGGGATTATCCTCCTTTTTTAAACGGAGTTCGGCTTATACGGCGATAATTGCTATTGGCTTTTTTGTATCATGGCTCATGTCAGATTTGAATGGCATCCATACCGCTACGCTTGTGCTTGGAGTGTTTTATGGGCTTGTTTTTGTACTTACTGTTTTGTTTTATTCCTGCGCTATGAATACGGGACCGTTATCTTACTCTGCTTTTTATTTCTCAGCAAGCCTGCTTCTGCCTGTTGTTGCAAGTGTAGTACTTTGGAATGAACCGATGACCGGCATGAAATTTATGGGTATTGCTCTTTTTATCCTATCCTTCTATTTCATCAATGTGTACGGAAGCAAAGGGCAAGAAGCAGCAGGACTGAAATGGTTAGTTTATTGTCTTCTTGCCTTTATTTTAAATGGTACTTTGCCAATCATCATGAAATGGCAGCAGACGTTACTTGCGGGGCATGAGCTGATTCCCTTTATGTGTGTAGGATTTGGATCTGCGTTCTTATTTTCACTTATCGGTATTCTTTTCACTGGGGGATTCCAAAGACAAAGCAAGGCAATTCCTACTGCACGAGAGCTTCGTATTTTGACACTGTACATTGTAGCCATAGCAGGATCAACCGGTACTGGAAATGCGATAATAACGTATTTGTCAGGACGAATGTCAGGCCTTCATTTGTTTCCGCTCGTCAATGGAAGTATGATTGTGCTTCTAACGATCCTCTCCGCTGTTTTATTTAAAGAAAAAATGTCTCGTGGCGGCATCATCGGAATAGGCATTGGCTTGCTCGCCATTGTGTTTGTGAATATGTAAATAAAAGTTATTGACAATCATAATGGCAAATCTTATTATTTAATTAAGTTTATTTATTAATCAATTTCAGAAGAGAGGTTGTCGTTTGTCCAAAGTATCAGCAAAACAGAAACATGTAAGAATCATGAATCAAAATTTAATCATAGATGCGATTAGAAGAGATGAAAGCGCTACAAGAAGTGAGCTGTCAAAGCTGTTGAAGCTGAGTGTACCTAGCGTTTGTACGAACGCAGATCAATTGGTTAGGTTAGGCATTCTAAGGGAAACAGAGGATGGCTTCACAGGTGTGGGAAGAAAAGCAAGCCGTTTGCGGTTGAATGATAACTTCGGCTATATCATCTCCGTTGATCTAAGCAATCCTTGTATTACGGTGGGCATTTCAAATCTAAATCCAATCATCATTCAAGAAGTGAAATTCGATATTGAACAATATGACATCAACCAGTTAATGGAGCTAATCATAAGCAAGATTGATGAACTTCTTGTTAAGAGCAGTGTATTAGTAAATCAATTGCTTGCTATATCTATCTCTATACCGGGTCAAGTAGATAATGATTTAGGTATCGTAAAGTGCGGATCGTATCTGGAGCGACTCGGCACTGTGAATTTCAGAGAACCGCTTCTAAATAAATTTGGTGTTCGAGTACTCGTACAAAAGGATATCAATTCTGCTGTTCTAGGTGAAATAAAATTCGGAGCTGCACAAGGACACGCAAATGCTGTGTTTGTAAGCGTTGACGTGGGCGTGGGTCTTGGTATTGTGCTTGGAGGATCGTTGTATCCGGGGAAATTTCATCTTGCAGGTGAAATAGAAAATTACATCGTAAACGTAGAGGCAGAGAATACGGAACGACAAGATGGGATATTTGAGAGCTCTCGGTTGCGCGATTTGGTTACAATAGAAGCTTTGGTCAGATCGGTTAGAGCAGAGCTGGAGGCTGGGGGCGAAAGCAGACTGCTTAAAGCTGTGAATGGTGACATTGCTAAGGTCGATTTTAATGACATTATAAAGGCGACATTAGAAGGAGATGCCCTTAGCGTTAAACATGTGAAGCGTTGTGCAAAGATTATGGCTGCCTTCATAGCAAACATGCTATTTTTACTTGATTTGGATACCGTTATATTGGGTGGTGGGTTCGTCACCCTCGGTTCGGCTTACACCGATACAATACGGGATGAAGTTAGGCGTTTAGGGCTAGGAAATACGGCTATCGTGGATACGGCGCTCAAGACGAAAGCTGTTTTGATCGGCGGGATTGCCATTGGATTGGAGACTATGTTTAGTGAACTGCTGGAGGAGCAGGAGGCTTAAAGCCTCCTATCTCTTCAATTAGTTAATTAAGTTTATTAATCAATGACAAATTAGATTGTTCCTTGGACGTTTTAAATGAACGCGTTCAAGTTTCAATATATGAATTCATTTTAAAAGGAGAGTTGAGTAATGAAGAAAAAGGTGGCAAGCAAGGCAACAGCACTAGTACTTATCTTCGTAGTATTTGCAGCACTGATGGCAGCATGCGGGGGATCCAAACAAGAAGAGAATGGAGCAACCGGGAGTAAAACAAAAGAGATAACGCTTCGGGTAGCGACATCATTCGCTGGATCTGATCCATGGGTTCCAGCTTGGACGGAAGCTATTAAACAGTTCCAAGAGGAAAACAAGGGCATCAAAATTACGGATGAGTCAACGCCGGTCAATCAAGAAGCATTGCGTACGAAAGTGAAAGCGGATGCAGCAACTGGCAATCTAGCCGATGTGATGTTTTATTTCAATGGCAGCGAGACAGCTATTCTAACCGAATCGAAAGAAATTGTTTCCTGGGAAGATGAATTTGCTAAAGATCCAGATTGGGCGAAGCAATTCAATAGCGGGATCATCGAGAAGGTCAAGTATGAAGGCAAACTCTATTCTCTTCCCTATATCGGCTTCTATGAAGGCTTGTTCTGGAATAAAGAGTTATTCGATCAGTATCAACTCGAAGCTCCAACAACCTATGATGCTTTTATAAAAGCGATAGATACGTTTGCAGCTAATAATATTGTACCATTCGCTACATCGCTCACCACTCCATATCTGCAAGAAGCTTTGGTTCTTTCACAGGTTGGACCAGAGGGACAACAAAAGGCTTACGATTCATCATGGGCGCCAGCTCTAACGATCTTCAAAGAGTTGAATGATAAGAAAGCGTTTCCTAAAGACGCACTCACGCTGGATGATGAAAAAGCGCAATCTTTATTTGCAGGCGGGAAAGCGGGAATGATGTTCAACGGTTCATGGACAGCTGCTGGTCTGAGTACAAATCCTGCTTTTCAAATTACACCATTTCCACTCGTACCGGGTGGTAAGGGTGAGAATATGATTGTATCTGGATTTGGTTCTGGTTGGTATATGAAGAAAAATACCGATCAAGCCAAATATGATGCGGCTCTAGCTTTTGTGAAATTCATGACATCTCCTGAAACGGCTGGAAAATTTGCAGCAATAGGCGGAACTTATGCAGTCGATACACAACAATCCAGCAGCACCGCACAGCTTCTGATTGACGGCAACAAGATGGTGAGTGAGGCAAAGGATTTCGTTATGCCCATCGATTCTTACGTTTCTAGGGAATCGTATACCGAGTTCTTAAAAGGTATTGCTTATGTGTCAGCAGGAAGAAAAACAGCCGTGGAAATTCTAGATGAAGCCACAAAATTAAACAACAGAAACAAGTAGTTCTTTCAACATGCCCCGGGATATCGGATCACCGGCYCCCGGGCAAATGGCAGTATGTAATCCAAGCTATTGCTTATGAAGAGGAGGCGTTCAGTTGTGATATTCAGGGACAAGAGATACATTGTGCTTTTCCTGGCGCCAACGATGCTATTATTATTCACCTTTCTTTTATATCCACTCGTACAATCCGTTTATTATAGCTTCACCGAATGGTATAACTTCTCAAATACGAAGAAGTTCATAGGATTCGGCAATTACAACCAGCTCATTCACGACCCCGTTGTTTGGATAGCGCTAAAAAACACGTTTATATTGGTAATCGGTGCCGTATTCCTGCAGGCTGGAGGAGGTTTGGTCCTCGCGTTGCTAACCGACAGCATCAAACGAGGATTTAAGTTTTTTAGAACGGTCTTTTTCTTTCCAATTGTTATCTCAGGTACGGCGATTGGCCTCATGTTCTCGCTCATTTACAACTACGACTATGGACTCTTAAATGCCATTATGAGAGGGCTCGGTCTGTCTGAGCAAATATGGCTGACGGAGAAAAGCGCTATCTATTTGGTACTCATACCGATTCTATGGCAGTATGTTGGATTTTATTTTGTTATATTCCTGACCGGAATGTCGAAGATTCCAGAGGATATTTATGAATCAGCTATGCTGGACGGTATCACAGGAATAAGAAAATCCATCTATATTACACTTCCATTATTACGTGATGTCATTGCTTCTTGCCTTACGCTCGCCACGGCAGGAGCATTGAAAGTATTTGATGTCGTATATATCGTGACCAAGGGTGGTCCATTGAATTCCAGTGAGCTGCTCAGTACTTACATGTACACGAAGGCATTTAATGGGCAAAACGCAGGTTATGCCAGCACAATCGTCATTGCGATGATGATACTCGGTATTGTCATAACCGTTGTGTTAAATAAATTAGTTAAAAAAGAGGCTGTCAGCTACTGATGATAAACTACAAACAGCCCAATTGAGAAGGTGATATTTTAGATGGTTAACAGACTAGTAAAGCCTGGTGCGGTCAAGTTCGGCGTATATGCACTCCTGCTTTTATGGGCATGCACAACGATCATCCCGCTATTATGGGTGCTGCTCAATAGCTTCAAAACGTCCGAAGAAATTTTAACGCAATCATTCGCTCTCCCACAAAGCTACTCTTTATTTAACTTTTTGAAGTTGAACGAGTATGGCAATATTAACGTCGTTAAAGGCTTTATGAACAGTATGATTATTTCGGGATCCGTTGTATTAGGTGTTTCCCTTTTGGGCGGGTTGGCTTCTTTTGTACTAGCGAGATTTCAATTTGCATTTAAAGGGTATTTCACGTCTATATTTGTTATTTGCATGCTGCTGCCGCAGTTCGCTGTTATTATTCCGAATTTCGTTATCATCGAGAAGCTAGGTTTGAATGGAACTTATTTATCCGTTATTCTCCCACAAGTAGCTGGCAATTTGAGCTTTGCTATTCTAATGATAACAGGCTTCATGGCTTCTTTGCCTGGAGAACTAGAGGAAGCGGCGGTCATGGATGGGGCAACCATTTGGAAAATATATTATAAAATAACGCTGCCGCTTTGCTTCCCTATTTTTGCAACGGTGTCTATTATGGTCTTTCTTTGGTCATACAACGAGCTTTTGCTACCACTCGTCTACCTGCCAATAAGAGAGATGCAGCCTATATCTGTCCTCTTGTCGCTCGTATCGAATGCGTATGGTACAGATTATGGCGCTATGATGGCAGCCATCACGATTTCAATCGTACCACTGCTTGTTTTGTACATGTTCTCACAAGAAACGGTTATTAAAGGGCTGACAGCAGGTGCAGTAAAGGGATAATGGTTTTGGGTTACCATACAGGAGGAGAGAAAAAAGATGTCTACACAACAACAAAAAAATATAATTGTCATTGCTGCACATCCGGATGAACCGGAAATTTATGCGGGAGGAACCTCTGCTTTATTCGCAGAAATGGGACACCGAGTGAAATTCGTTTCCTTAACCAATGGAGATTGCGGACACTACTCAATTAGCGGACAAGAGCTCGTGGATAGAAGAACGCAGGAGGCGTATGAGGCTGCTAGACGATTGGGTGTTCTTGACTATAGCATATTGAATATATCTGATGGCCGTCTGACGAATAGCTTTGAAGTGAGAGAAGAAGTTATTCGCCAAATTCGCAATTGGAAGGCCGATGTCGTCATTACCTTCCATCCTGAAGGTGCAGGACATGTAGATAATCGCAATGCAGGAAGAATTGTGAGAGATGCTGCGGATTTTATAGCGAAGGTACCTAATTCTGTGCCAGATGCCCCATATTTAGAGCAATCCCCTCTTTTCTTGCTTATGCCGGACTACGGAAAGAGGCATGCTTACTCACCCGATCTGGTCGTCGATATTGGTTCTGTTATTGAGAAGAAGCTGCTTGGCTGTGATGCGCACGCTTCCCAATTCTATGAGTTTGCGCCATGGCAGCGTAATCTGCTAGATCAGGTTCCACAGACGTGGGATGCTAGGAAGGATTATATTTTGCAATATTGGAGCAGCTTTATTGAGGTTTCATCGGAGATGCTTCCGACGCTGGATCGACTATACGAAGATGGGAAGTCAGAAAAGACAAAGTATGCAGAGCCATTCGAGATTGCAGATTATGGCAGAAGACCGAGTGATACAGAGCTGAAGCAGTTGTTTCCCATGCTGAGTCAATAAGAGGAAATACCTTGAGATACTCCATGAACGGATCGTTGTTGCAGGGCAGCTGCAATACACGTAAATAGCAAAAGCCAGCACCAATGAACTGCACCCCCATTGTTAGACACCATCTAACATTGGAGGTGCAGCTTTTCTATTTGGATTCAATAGGATTCCAGCTTCTTTTGCCGTCATCCTCTAAAATCCCTAACGTCACATCTGCAATATCCTTGTCTTCAAGCAGCTTGGCGCGAACGAGGAACTTAATATCATCGGCTACCGCAAGCGTTAAACCAGGCTGCAGCTCCAAGTACGCCTCAACGTGGTAATAGCGGCCTTCTTGTAGAATGCGCATTTGATAAATATCGGTTACGCTCTGTTCGGAAAAAATAATTCGGGACACCTTGTCTGCTACTTCCTTCGGGGCAGAAACACCAATGAGTCCGATCATATTGTCGTATCCCACACGATAAGCAACTCCAACCATCAACAGACCAATCAACAGGGTTGCAACGCCATCAACCGTTTTAAACGAGGTAAATGCAGCAATAATGACCGCGATCATCGCCAAGGCGGCTCCCGAAACGGCGACAAGATCCTCATAGAAAACTAATCGTGTAGCAGGAGCAGAACGCCCTACATTTTTGAAGGCAGCTGAGAAAATACCGAGACCTTTCCCCTCCGCTCCCGCTTCGTGTATAATTTCCTTCATTGCTTTGACTAATATAAGCCCGTCGATAACTAAATTAACAACCAGAACCCCAATGTTTAGCCAAAAACCTTCACTTGCAACTGGATGCAAAATGAGATGCCAGCCTTCACGAATCGTTTCATAAGCCATAATGGTAACGACGATGACGGCAATCATACAAAAAATATTGATGACACGGCCAAAGCCGGTTGGAAACCTCGGCGTCGGTTTTTTCTCAGCAAGAATGCTTCCGGCAAAAACAAACCCTTGGTTTATCGCATCTGCCAATGAATGCATGGCGGAAGCAAACATGGCGCCGCTGCCGCTGAAGGCCGCTGCGAACCCTTTTATGGCGGCGATAAACGCGTTGCCGATCATCGCTACAGCGGAAGATTTATTCCCTTTCTTTATAAGCTGCATAAAACTCTGACGTTCTGCTTTAGGCTCCATTTTCTCCCCCGCAACATTTTATTTACCATTACCATTCCACTATTGCCTGCTTTCAATCCCAGCACTGCTATTTTATGCTTACCCACACAGGCAATAGGATAAACGGACAAAAGCTTTTCATTATGTCAGAGACAACTTTCTTCTTGCGTTATCGAAGTCCTTAGAATAATACCGTGCTTTCATTGGCGTACTTTAGGCCAGCGCTCTTGAAACCTCTTTTGCTCAAGCCGCTTCTCATAAATGGCGATTCGATCCTCGTAATCCAAGTAAAAAGGTGATGGTCTAACAATCATTTCTAGAACATCTTCTATCCCACAAGGAGAAGTTAACACGAGTTTGTCATGCTGATCTATTTTCAAACCTAGAGCGGTTACGGTCTCTGGAAATTTGGAAATGGCATCTGTGGAGCTGGAATACGGAGGATTGTTATTGATTACATGCATTCGAGCTTGATTCTTAACGGACCAAGGTACGTGAGGGTTCATCTGATTTAATGTGTTTTCCAGCTGTTTCTCTATCTGCTCGTCTATGTTGGCAGGATCGAAATAAACGACATCAACATCGGCCAGCGGCGTTCGTTCCGTAAATCCGTGAAGGGTATCCCAAATTTTGCTGCGAACGAAACCTGCACATACCCACCAATCTGGAAGCTCGAGCGTGCTAACCTCTCGTAAGATGTTCATCATCCACTCATCTCTATATACAAGCTGTATAATATCCTCTTCACTGTTTATCAACATTGATCCACTCTCCTGATTTGTTCATTTCTTGTTCAATATGTATGTCCAAGCCTGCAATTGGCGAATAACCGTCGACACTTGTTTCATCCGTCCTCACCATGAATGACCACTTAAAGCCCTCTCTTGGAAAGGTGAGCATGACATAGATGTTTTCGTTCTTATACTTTTTTTCTAATGCATGCTGCAATTGCAGCTTCGAGAACGACAACCCTCCAAGATACAAAGCAACAAGGATTAGTCCTGATAAAAAAATACGCCTTCTTCTCCGAGTAGATGCCCCGATAATAAGAGCAGTGGTCAGCGTAATTAAAAGAACAGGGTCGTTTCTATTTACAATAAAGAAATCAGACTCCGTTTTAATAAAGGGATAAAAGGGAGCTACGCCATTGCCGATAAAATCTATAAATAAATGGCTAAAAACACATATAGACAATATCAGCCAAGCCTTCTTAAACGAAATTTTCTTCTGGAATGCGTAATAACATGCAGCAAAAAACAAACCAATCACAGGTACGAGCCAAATGGAGTGGCCAAGCAGGTCTCCGTAAAGCTTCGAAATATCAGGAGAAATAGCAGCTGCACCGCCGAAAATGAAGAGAACCTTGCGATTCACAGTCGATGCAGCCGCTTTCCCGCAAAATAAATAGGCCAAGCTAGCGCCTACAACAAAATGTAAAAAGACGTGTATGATATGACCTGAAATATTCTCCATATTCACCTTTCAATCAAATTATAAAATTTGATATATGATTCTCGAAGAAGCAGCCTACACTATCGGCAGTTCATAATGCTTGCATAACTCCTGAATGACCTCACCGATCAACGACTCGTTTTGAGGTTTACCTGGCTCTGCATTCATCATTACTGCAATACCGCTTTCTTGGCGCGGGTATCCAGCCAGCTTGCTTTGAGAACCAACTCCCCAGCCTTGAGAAACGAAGCAGAGCTGCTCTCCAGCATCAGGAAGAAATACGCCTAAGCCTGCACCTTTATCGCTCGCATAACCCGTAAGCATTATTCTAGCCATCGCTGGCCGCAAAATACCATTAGGATCGCCATTCCAAGCTTTCACGACCTCGCGTGCCAATACTAGCAATTCAGAAGGCGTTGTCCATAAGCCGGCTCCGGATAAATTGGGATAGTGCGCTCTCTTCCCTTCAACCACCTGTCCCCGTTTATCATGACCCATGGATGTGTTCAGCGACTCGTTTGCAATACCATCCCAGAAAATAGTTCGTTTTAAGCCAAGCGGCTTCATAACAAGCCGCTCCATAGCAGCCGAAAAGGCTTCTCCTGACACATCCTCAAGAATTTGCTCCAAAACAGAATAACCTGCATCCGAGTAAGAGAATCGACTCTCTGGCAGGTGAGCAACCTCAACTGGTTTGGAATGATATTTCGTTGCTCCTAAGAGCAGCTCTCTAGGCGTAGGGAAAGGGTCTTGCTTCTGCAACGGTTCATAGCTCCCCCGTGCATCCACAATTCCCGATTGATGTGCCAGCAAACTGCGCAGCGTTACTTTCCTCTGCTGAGTGAACTGGTTTTCGGGCACCTGCCAGGAAACTAAGTAACGATTAACATCCTCCTCCAAGCTAAGCACGCCCTCCTGGACTAAACGAAGCACACCAATAGCCGTAACCATTTTGCTGATGGAGCAGGCAGGAAACAAAGTTTCCTCTGTCACCTTCTGCTGCATGCTCGTTTCAAGTACGCCATAGCTTCCTTGCCACACCATTTGTCCATGCTGAAGAACGGCAATTCCTAATCCCGGAACACCAGTCAACTTCATTTTTTCTTCTATTTCCAAACTTATCATTGCCTCTTGGCACATAAGATCAGCTCCGTCACCAAACAAATTAGAATAATTTTTACCTCATTATTCCATTTCACTCTGTATGACGGGAAAAAGCAACAGCCAGTTGCAACATTTTTATGGCAGCCTATTATTTCTTTGATAGCCGTCTAAAGAAATAAACACCTTCAACAATCAGCCCTGCCATAAAACCTCCTGCTACTGCTTCTAAAAATACGAGGAAACTAATCAGGTCCTCCCATCCAGTCAAACCTTTGGAATACATAGCCATCAGCATAAGACCAATTAGCATCCCAAGATTGGAGAACAGCCACAGCTTTCTCGCTCCAAGCCAGCCGATAAAACCGAATAAAAAAGATAATATGGCTGCGAGCAGCATAAATCGGAAAGCGTGCATGCCGGTGAAAGGCTGGCCTAATATAACAAAACGAATCAACCATAATAACAGGCTAACAAGCAAGGTGGATGCTCCAGCTAGTAGCCACCACCTGCCGCTTCTGTCAGCGGGAATCCAGTGCATCAACCATTGCCCCCTCTTGAATAAATGTTCTTTTTTACTTAAACGCATGAAGCGCTTACTTTGTTTCGTTCATTCTGGTTTGCCCAGCATGAATTCAGCAATAACTGCTCGCAGCAAAAAAGGAGTACCGTTCGCCGCTGCTATGAAATCATAGAGACGAGCTGTACTCCTTTTTGATTATGCGATTTGCTTGCTAAATGGCTGCGATTTGAAGAGCCGTTTCCTTAGGAAGCCGGAAAACTACATTTTTTGCAAGCAGCTTATCCATTAATGCTTGAAAAGGAGCAACCGAGATCCAGTCGTGAATCATAATAATTTGTCCGCTTGTTGCTTGTAAATCATGATGCTGGTCCATAACGTCCGCCGGCTCAAAATCGAACGTATCCCAAGTACAATCCACATGCAGTCCGCTTTTTGGGGTGCCATTCTCGAAGGAAGGCTGCTGATAGCCCAGCTCATCCAGCACACCTTGAATACCTTCGAAATGATCATCCTTCATTTCGTCTAACAAATGCTGCATAAATGGAAAACGAAACAGCTTGGAAGGCCTGATCGTTTCTGCTTTATTGTACAGCTCATCTATAATATGGTCTGTTCGCTCGATCTGCCCTCTTACTTCTTGTAAGCCGATAACAGAGAAATCTGCATGATCATAACCGCGATTCCCAATGATATGGCCTGCTTTAATCGCAGCTATCGCTTCCTCAGAACAGCTTTCCAATGATTCACCCACACAAAACCAAATCGCCCGAATCTCTTTTGCGTTCAGAAAATTGACCTTTTGCATAAAATCTTCAGCAGGACCTTCATCTATCGTGAGGTACACCGCTTTTTCAACCGCCAACATAGCAAGAAACCCCCGTTTAATTATTGCTGCCAACCTTTATCATCTATGTAGTATACCATAAGCATTCCTTTTCATTTACTCTTCATTCCTAAAAGAACTTCATTTGTAGCTATATACAAAAATTACACACAGCAAACCGAATGTCAGAATGACACCCGGCTCTTTTTGCGAGTCATGTAATTTCAATAATTACCTATCAACTAAGAATGTTTTCTAGCTGAATTCAATTCATTGGCATTCTGATGCCATTCCTTGAGCATGCTTTGGTAAAAATGACTTTCCTGCGTGCTGAGTCCCTGCTTGTTGTCTTTAATAATTAAATTGCCGATATTCCGCTTCAAAATGATGCTCCGACGTCCTAACATGTCCATATAAGTCAAGTAAAATCACCCTCCAGATAATGTTTTCCAATCGGTCGTTTTAAGTATAACGAATACGACTCCTATTGAAAAACAGCAACCAGTGGCGTTATTTCTAATAATGCTGACTAAGGCGGACTGAGCGGAAACGAGCAGCAGTCATTCGAAAACATCCTGCCATATCCTCCATATAACGTCCACACCTCCTCAGATAGGATGTAAACACAACAAAAAACCACAGCCCATATTTGGCTGTGGTTTATCGCAATTATTAGGCTTTACCTAGGATCTCATCTATTTCGCTTTTCAGTAATAGATATCTGTGGACGCTGCGATTGATCGCAACCTTAGTGAGGTTATGCTTAAGCACATAAACCTTCATCTGGTCCTTAGTCAGGCCTAACAGGTCACCGGCCTCGGTAACGGTTAATACAACCTGCTTGCTCGTTGCGTTAAATGTTTTTTTTACTTTTTGATCCCAGTCTTCAAATACTACCTGCATATTTCCGACTCCTTTATCATAGTCAATGGTCTTTATTGACTGCACCTCTCAATTATAACACGAACAGCACTATAATCTTCGCCTGATAAAAATTTTATAGTAAATAAAAATATATTTCGGCCGTTCTACGGAGAAATCATCCCCGTTAATCCATGTTCTTCATAAGTTTATACAAATAATCAACTGAACGCATCGCATATTCAAACTGATAAGGCTCTCCGTTCTTCAATAAAACAAGGCAAGGCACACTCGTAATTTTCCAAGCATTTCGCAGCTGGGGGGCGTAATTTATATTTATTTTATACAAGGTCGTTGGAACCTCAGCAGCTTCCACAATTTCCAGCATCCGCTCGGCGACCTTACAGGTTCCGCAAAACGGTGAAGAAAAAAGCAGCGCATCCTTACCATTCCCTATCCGATTAAGCTTTAGCCAGTCTTCTTCTTCGATTTCTTGAATTGCCATCTGTCATCTTTCCTTTCTGCCGATTAAAGACAGTCGATCATTTGTTGCCGTATTTATATTGTAAAATGTTTTGGTGCTTTAGGAAAGACAAACTGCTGGAAGCATGCACATTATCACCCGAGCAATGGCTAAAATAAATGGTATAATTAGCTGATTCGCAAAATGATTTTTATTCGTTAGGGAGACCACTTCGTCATGAAACCAATTGAACAAATGAACGTCGCAGAGTGGCACGCACTGTTTAAATCTCGTACCGAGTCTCTGTCTGACCTTACTCGAAATGCCGCATATGTACACAGCGCAATTACAGCAATTAATCAGATAAAGCCTAAGCTTTCTTCTGCACAAAATAATCTATTCGAGCTGCATGCTCATCTTCATATTCTGATGCTGCTGCTTAATCTTATTCCCGATCAAAAGGGACATTCCGGCTCCTTTATCGGCTTCCATACTCATGCTGCTATTGCTGATGTACAGCTTGCTATTGCTGAGCTCATGCAAAAAAAATCCGATCCTGCCGAGGAGCCCGACTATTGGCAGTGCCTAGAAGAAACATTAGCCTTTTTGCGCAGGCTCATGCTGGCGGAATCAGGATCAAAGACGTATTTCTCCGATCCTTATTTTTGGTTATGGCAATACTGGATTATCCCTAACCATAACGATATGAGCCTATGTCTAGAAGAGCTGCAGCAATTGAATGCCGCATCTTTAAAGCCTGGCTCAGCGCTCTCCCGCTACCCTTTGCTGCTTGCCGAGGTGTGGATGAACTTCTTCTTACAACGCGACGAAGAGGCGTGGAGCAAACTAAAGGAAATAAGCAGCGGTAACGAGCTTCGTCCAGGTGACTTATTTCATGTCTTAACCATGATGTCTGAAAAAGAGCAATGGCAGCGGTTATCCAATTGGTTAGTGGAAACGAAGCCGTATATAGAGAAAAGCCGAATTAACGCCTTGGAAATCTTTTATAGCTACTGGGACGGGGTAATTGAACATATTCCAGATGCGGAGCAGCTGATGTGGGCGCCTCTCATTCAATCGCTTCCTTACGCTAGTTCTATTTACGAAGGAAAACTGCTCCATCATGCCAAATGGCAGCAATGGATCGATTATCAGCTCAGCACGGGAACCGAGCCGCTTGACTATCGCGTTGGAGTGTTCGCCCCTATTGAGAAACATGCGCCGGAGCTGCTGCTGCCCTTTTATCATCAGGCTGTGGAAAGATATGTGCTGCTCAAAAATAGGCCTGGYTACAAAACTGCTGTGAAGCTGCTCAAACGGCTGGCTAAGCTGTACAAGAAAAGGAAAGACGAGGAGCGCTGGGAAACGTTTATTGCAGCGTTCGCTTCTAACCATAGCCGCCTTCGTGCGCTTCAGGAAGAGCTTCGGAGGGGAAAACTTATACCATGAGCAAGTTTACAAAAACAATTACAGTATACGCTAGTTTAACGACACATGGTGATGCTCTCCTATACGGAATGAGCGACATGAGCGACTTCCTGCCCGGTGTCAGCTTGAAGCACAGCTTGTTCGCCTGGCATACGCCTTCCTTTTACGGCACAGAACTCGAAGTACAGCAGGTTGAAGGACTAGAGCTTGTTTTGCTTCCAGCCGAGCAGGTTATTCCTTTTTTTGCGGAAAACATGTTGCTTGAGCATGTGGAATGGATATGGGAAGAGCAAGCCGGAATGCTTGTTGCGCTCGCCCCCTTGTTAGCAGCTGAAATAACTGCGCATCGCTTTATACCAAGCTTCTCAGCCTTCCGTACAGGAAAGCTCCAATGGAGCTGGGATAATGCTGCAATAAACGAACAAATTCAGAGCATGATCAGGAAAACGCAAACAGACGATAGCTTTAAGACGGGATTGCTTGCTGCTTTTTCTGCTGCTGTATTTGACGCTTATTATGGCACAGAAACGACTGCTGCTGATTTGCGCAGGGAATACCCGCTCCTCTTTGCCAAGGATGGCATAACCGCTGGACTTGATGCACAGGCATGGCTGATCGCCATTGGCTGGAAAGCCGATCAAGCTCCATTTCGGCCAATGCTTCAGCTTGTCGAGCCCGTTGCTGTGGATGACCCGTGGCAGCTTAAGCTTATTTTGCAGGACAAGCTCGATCAAGCGGTTATTGTACCCGTTAAATTGTCTGATACAGGCGAAGCTTACGGCTCGTGGCCTGCTTCTTGGTCGCCTTCTATTCATGAGCGTTCCTCAGGCTGGTTGGAGCGTCTGCGTGCTTGCCTGCCAACAAACCTACTAGCGGGCAATCGTGACGATATTTTAAACGTCCCCTTGAAAAATGATGCCGCTTGGCGGTTCCTTGCCGTAGATAGCCCCCGTTTATTAGACGCGGGCTGGCAGGTACTGCTTCCCGCTTGGTGGGAAACCGCCAGCCGTAAGAAACCACGCCTTCGCGCTAAGGTCAGCACGAGTAAACGAGAAGAGGGCTCCGGTGAATCATTATTTGGACTGGATACACTAATCGAATTCGATTGGCGCATTGCCATTGGAGACACCGACCTGATTGAATCCGAGTTTAATGAGCTTGTTGCCCGGAATGAGCGGCTCGTTCGCTTCCGAGGACAGTGGGTTTCGCTTGATCCCGCCTTGCTCGCGCAAATTCGCAAAGCGATGTCGGGCATTGACCGCGCCGAAGGTTTATCGTTTCAAGATGTTCTTCAGCTGCATCTTTTGGGAAGCGGCAACGAGCAAGGGGATGATCAGCCTGAGCAAGAAAACGAAGCAGAGCAAGAGCATCGTATTGAGATGGAAGTTGAGCTGAACGAGCATTTGATGACGCTGGTCAGCCAGCTAAACCAACGAACCGAATGGCCTATGCTTGCTGTTCCTGCCGGGCTGCGTGCCGAGCTTCGACCTTATCAGCAGGAAGGTTACGCTTGGTTGTCCTTTTTACGACGATTCGGACTTGGCGCATGCTTGGCCGACGACATGGGTCTTGGCAAGACGGTTCAGCTTATCGCCTACTTGCTCAATCTCAAGGAGAGCGCAGCAGAGTCGGAGCAGCACATGCCATCGCTCATCATTTGCCCAACCTCTGTTCTGGGCAACTGGCAGAAGGAGATAAGCCGCTTTGCACCCTCGCTGCGCGTCATGCTTCATTACGGAAGCAAACGCCTCGTAGGAGAACATTTCCTTGAGGAAATGCGAAGCGCCGATGTCATACTAACTTCATTCGCCACCGCTACACTTGATCAGGACATGCTGAAGGATATTACCTTTGCAGCGATTTGCTTGGATGAGGCACAAAATATAAAGAACGCACAAACGAAACAATCCGCAGCCGTTCGCAGCTTTACTGCGAAGCATCGTATCGCTTTGACGGGCACGCCGATCGAGAATCGTTTATCGGAGCTGTGGTCCATCTATGATTTCATGAATCCGGGGTTTCTGGGGAGTGCACATGGTTTCCAGCACCGCTTCAGCAATCCTATTGAAAAGGAACGCAATGTTCAGCGCACCGCAGACTTGCAGAAGCTAGTTAAGCCATTCATGCTGCGGCGCAAGAAGAAGGACCCCGCGATCCAGCTTGATTTGCCGGACAAAAACGAAATGAAAACGTATATTCATCTCACAGCCGAGCAAGGCGCGCTTTATAATCAAACCGTTAATCAGCTTATGGATCGCATGCAAAAGCTTGAAGGCATCGAACGTAAAGGCGCCATTTTATCGTCCATTATGCAGCTGAAGCAGCTATGCGATCATCCGATGCTGCTAACAAAAGAACCTTTGGTGGACAGCTCTGCGCCCGCTGGCGAGCAAATGGATACAGAGCGGATCATAAGCCGATCGGCTAAGCTTGAGCGGCTGCTCGCTATGGTGAGAGAACTGCGAGATGAAGGCGAACGCTGCCTTATTTTCACGCAATACCTCGGTATGGGGGAAATGCTTCAAAGCGTGCTGCAGCAGGAGCTGCAGRAGCCGATATTATATTTGAATGGCAGCACCTCCAAGCTGGCGCGGGACCGCATGATTGAGCGGTTCCAATCGCAACAATTGCCGCCGGAAGAGCAGCCTAATGTGTTCATTCTGTCGATTAAGGCTGGCGGCGTAGGGCTTAACCTGACCGCTGCTAATCATGTATTCCATTTTGACCGTTGGTGGAATCCTGCTGTGGAGAACCAAGCAACCGACCGCGCGTACCGCATGGGTCAAACGCGTGACGTTCAGGTTCATAAATTTATCTCGCTTGGCACGCTGGAGGAACGCATCGATGAGATGCTCGAAAATAAGCAGCAGCTCAGCGAAAATGTCATCTCCAGCTCTGAGGGCTGGATCACGGAGCTGYCAACCGATGAGCTGAAGGAGCTCTTCACTTTGCGTCAGGATTGGAGCGATTCATAAGGGACTCTTTTCCTTTTGACTTGCCGTGAAATAGCCCTTTGTGCTACACTGATGCTAATTTAAATGAACGGAGGGTTACGTGTGATAGACTATATCCGAGTTAGGTCTTTGCGCAGCTGCTAATTGAATAGCGCCAAAGCTCTGCCTGTGTGCAGGGGACTCAGGATAGGTCTGCCCATTTTGAAGGTAACCCATATAAACAGAATACGTCGACTCTTGTAGGGAGCATCCCGACTCGCGTATTCGCCTTTAGAGCGGAATTTCCATACGTTTATTTCAGCGTATATGGAAGGCCATCAATCCATATTGATAAGGAATACTCGATTCCTTTTGGATATTTTTACTGATACCCGCTTACCTATAACGGTGAACACAGGCAGAGCTGCCTGTGTTTTTTATTTTTTAAATAACCGTTAAAAGGATGATGAATAATGGAACAACCAAAACAAAAGGCGATTATCGTCGGAGTTCAGCTTCAAAATCAAACCGACTTTGAATACTCCATGGAGGAGCTTCGCAATCTAGCTTCCGCTTGTTATATCGAGGTCGTTGATGAGCTAAGCCAAAAGGCAGCACGCATTAACCCGTCTCACTATATTGGGACTGGAAAGATCCAAGAGCTGCTGGCCCTGCTCGAAGCGCATGACGCGCATGTCGTTATTTTCAACGATGAGCTCTCCCACTCTCAAATTCGTAATTTGGAAGCCGCTTTGGAGCGGACGGTTATTGACCGAACGATTCTCATTCTGGATATTTTTGCGGAGCGCGCCAAAACAAGAGAAGCCCAGCTGCAAGTCGAAGTCGCACGGCTTCAATATATGCTTCCTAGGCTTGTTGGACTTCGCGCATCCTTGGGGCGGCAAGGCGGCGGAGCTGGTCTCAAGAATAGAGGCGCCGGTGAAACGAAGCTGGAGCTGGATCGCAGACGTATCGAAGAGCGCATCACCGCTTTGCAAGCCGAGCTTGAGAAGCTGGTAGCCCGCCGTCAAATTCAGCGAAAGCAGCGGCAGAAGAACGAGGTGCCTGTCGTCTGTCTCGTCGGTTATACGAATACGGGGAAATCCAGCTTGATGAATGCTTTGCTTGAGAAATATAATCCAGAGACAACCAAGCAGGTATTTGCCAAGGATATGCTTTTTGCAACGCTTGAGACCTCGGTTCGCAGTATTGATTTGCCTGACAACAAATCATTCCTGCTAACAGATACGGTCGGCTTCGTAAGCCAGCTTCCCCATCACCTGGTGAAGGCCTTCCGCTCAACTTTAGAGGAAGTAACTGAAGCTGATTTGCTCGTACATGTCGTCGACTACGCCCATGACGATTATGAGCAGCTTGTTGCGGTTACGAATGAGACGTTAAAGGAGCTGGGGGCTTACAATCTCCCAACGATTTATGCTTACAATAAATGTGATCTGACGGAGCATCCTTATCCGGAAGTACGTGATAACAACGTCTACCTATCCGCCAAAAAGAATATTGGACTAAATGAGCTTATTCAGCTTATTCGCGATCATGTCTTCGACGACTATATGGAATGCGAGCTGTTGATTCCGTTCAACCAAGGGCGCTTGGTTGCTTACTTTAACGAGCATGCGCATGTGCATGCAACGGACTACGAAGCAGAAGGTACTCGGATGAAGCTGGAATGCCGGGTATCTGATTTTGAAAGGTACYGGAATGAAGTAACAGTGCTTTAAGCTATAATAGTTGTTTAAAAGGTTAATTAAAGACCTTTTGAGCTAATACTGAAAAAGTCGTCGTTTTGTCGCTAAATGCAACATGACAACGACTTTTTTAATGCTCTTCTGAACGGGTCGGCATCTTACTGCTTCCCCGTTAATTGGAACGATAGACATATGGATCATTGGGAGTCTCGATTGGCTTCCAGTCGGTCACCTTTAGAACAGGAATTGTTTGCTTAAAGGGCTGATAAAGCTCCCACGTCAGTTTCCCGTTTACATGCACCCAATCATCATCTTTAATTTGCGTGTTTTTCGGAAATTCGACAAGCATGCCAAAAACGCCTGAATCTGCAACACAATGAATGAAGCCAAACCGGAAAACAAAATAATGGTTGCCGTCCACCTGTTGTCCTTTGTAGGCGAACCCATCGAACCCGATTGATTTGCCCATAAATGCCTCTGGAGTATTGTAGATGACTTCCATGCCTTTCAAATAATCTGCGTCCGTCAAAATGATTTCATCCCGATTTATAAATTGCTCTAGTTCTTTATTTTTGACATTAACATAATCGTCCTTGGCGTAAAAAACGCTAGAATCTGGCTTCAGGAACTGGTGGGCGCCAGGATTATTTTGGATGTTTTCGTCAAAGCTCGGGAAGGAAAAGCCTTTTGCCTTTACGAAGCTTGAATCAAGCGCATATGCAGGCAGGAACAGCCCTGTAAAGATTGGCACAAATAAAATGAAGCAGCTGATAAATCGTTTTAGCCTCGTATCGTTGCCGTGGTTGTGGCCATGATCATGATGATGATTGTGTTGATGAGTGTGATCATCATGTGCTTCATGACGGCATTCCAACTCTTCTGCATGTCCCCCTGCGGCAAGCGCCGCCTCCTTTTTCTCCTCGGCAATCTGCTGGCGTGAGACGCGAACAAATTCAAAGATGCTTAGCAGACCCATAATAACGACGGCACTGATAGAGAGATAAGCATATTTCATATTGATATATTTATTAATATCTCCCGTATAATGCAGCATAAAAAACATAAAAGAAAATCCGAACAATATAACGAAACGAATCACCCGAATAACCTCCCTACAAGCAACGATCCTACCAGCGTAAACAACGTTACAAGTGCAATTAAAACGACGACAAATTTACTGCGGTATGTTCCGAGAAGCATAAGCGTGTTTTTAATATCGATCATCGGTCCAAAAACAAGAAAAGCCGATAGTGAGCCTACCGTAAATGTACTTCTGAAGGAAGCTGCGATGAAGGCATCCGCCTCCGAACAAAGTGAAATAAGGAAAGCTAGAGCAATCATCACTAATGAAGAAGTGATCGGATTGCTTCCTAAATGAAGTAAATAATAGGTCGGTACAAATGTCTGCATGCATGCAGCGATAAATGCACCAAGCACTAAATATTTGCCGACGGAGAAAAACTCTTCAATCGCGTGCACGACTACCTCATAAAGCTTCTTACCGGATGAAACGCGGGAAACAGCAGGTATTTCCAAGCCAGGCTCCATAGCCGCGGCAGCTTGTTCGTCTTGCATGCGGAACGGATGCTTCTTGAACATAAACGACAGGATAATCGATACGGAGAACGCTACCGCGATAGCAAGCCCAGCCCGAATCCCAACCATCTCCCAGTCATTACCAAAAGCGATATAGGTGGAGAATAAAACAATGGGATTAATAATTGGTCCAGTAAGCATAAATGCAATTCCGGCATGCAGCGGCATGCCCTTGTTTATTAATCTTCGCGTAATGGGGACAATCCCGCATTCACAGGAAGGAAAAAAGATACCGATTCCGCAACCAAACGCGGTAGCCAGATAACGGTTGCGCGGCATGATGCGTGTGAGCCATCCTTCCTTCACAAAAGTTTGAATCAATCCAGAAATAAGAACACCGACTAAGACAAACGGAATAGCTTCCATCACCATGCTAATAAAAATCGTATTTAATTGATATAAGGTCGTCAAGCTTGCTCCTCCTGCGTTTACTTCATTTTCCAAATGCATATGGTATTTTCCTTTTGCCTCTGTATATGGTTGTAAACCACTCGCAACCTGTATGTCAAGCCTGCCGAAGTCAGTTATTGAATTGACATAAAAAAGACTGATGATCGCTCACCAGCCGACTTAACTATTCTATAATCTTTTATCACTGCGATCCCTTATGAGACAGCACCTGCTCGTAGATATTGACAGACTAATTGCTGCGATCCTGCGGGTGAGGCTCGACTGCAAGCATTGCCGCCTTTGCGTTCGCTTCAACCTGAGCCGGGTCCTTGCAGCCCGGAATGACAGCCGTTACGGCAGGATGCTTCAAGCACCAAGCAAGCGCCCAGCTCGCCATATCGACACCTTGCGGCACCTCTTCACGCTGAATGTGTTCTACTTCCAGCAGCTTAAGCCGCGTGTTCTCTTTATCATGCCTGTGGCGTACATCAGTATCACCGAATACGGCCCCTGGCTTATATTTGCCGCTCAAATAGCCGCTCGCCAGCGGAACACGTGCAAGCACGCCCAAATCCTGCTGCTCGCATGCTGGAAATACTCTTTCCTCCGGTTGACGGTCGAGTCGATTATATACAACCTGAATGACGCGAGAGTTCACCTTTGTTGATGCTTCTGTCTGATGCAGATTGTCATTGCTGCCGATAGACGTCCCAAGAAAACGGATTTTCCCGGCTGCAATTTGCTTATCCAGAGTGGTCCACAGCACATCATTATCAAATGCTTGGTCTGGTCCTGAGTGGAACTGGTACAGGTCAATATAGTCCGTCTTTAGCGCCTTCAGTGAAGCATCAAGCTGAGCTACAACACCTTCGGCGTCAAATACGTCGGTACGCGTGAAGCGCTCGTGGAAATGATGGCCAAACTTTGTTGCTATGATCCAATCCTCGCGGTTGCGGCGGCTGATATAATCTCCAATGAGTGACTCTGAGAGGTGATCGCCGTAACATTCAGCGGTATCAATCAGATTGATGCCAAGCTCACGCCCTTTATCGAGAATCAAATCGACTTCGTTCTGCGAATACTCTCGGCCCCATTCTCCTCCAAACTGCCAGGTTCCGATGCCGATTACCGACACATTTAGTTCTGTGCTTCCGAGTCTTCTATACTTCAAGATCAACACTCCTTCTAAATGATGTAGCCTGTCCTTTTCATTTTAACATTTTAAACCATGAGTAAGAAATAGCATGCTTCCGTATTCTGTGCTACAATACTGAAATTGCTATGGCAATTTTATTAGGGAGGTTTACTAAATCACCATGCTTATTATTGGTATCGCTGGCGGCACCGGTTCGGGAAAAACTACGGTTGCACGCTCTGTCATTGAACGTCTTGGATCGGAAAAAGTAACTTTCATATCTCAGGATAACTACTATAAAACCTATTCGCATCTCAGCATGGCTGAACGTGAATTGATCAATTATGATCACCCTCTCTCTTTTGATATCGAGCTGCTCGCTCAAGATCTGCTGCTTCTAAAAGAAGGGAAAACCGTTTACGCGCCAGTCTATGACTTCGCCGCTTATGCTCCATCCACAACAGAAACGGTAGAGCTTAAGCCGAATAATATCGTAATATTGGAAGGTCTTCATCTGCTCGCTGAAGAAAGCATTCGGAAGCTGCTCGACATCAAAGTATTCGTCGATACGGACCCCGATGTGCGTATTCTCCGTCGTGTGCTTCGGGATATTGAGGAGCGCGGCCGGACGATCCAGTCCGTTCATGACCAGTACTTGAAGACGGTTAAGCCGATGCACGAGGCTTTTATCGAGCCATCCAAAAAATATGCCGATCTAATCATTCCCGAAGGCGGACACAATGAGGTCGGTATCCAGTTGCTGTCCATACTGACTGAAAAATATATGACAGATCACGAGCCGCCGATTCTCGGTTAATTGCGCTCTAAACATAGGAAAAGGGCAGTCCCTCCGGTCATCTCAGACCATGAGGGACTGCCCCTTTTTTAGCAAATGTAAGTTTAAAGTGCCATTCGGCAGCTTCTCAGCAGCAATAAGACTACTTTCTAGATCTATTTTTGCGAGCAACCATTAAACAATCGAGTTTGTTTGGCTTCCGCGCTCATGATGCTTGTTTGCGAAGAACAGCACCGAAGCCGTCAGGCATAAACAGAACAGAATCAAATAAAGAAATGGCGCTCCAAAATAATCGACCACCGCGCCGCCCATTGCATTGCCGACAATGCCGCCAAGTCCCCAGGTTACAGCCGCATATACCGTTTGCAGAGTCGCTTTCGTGCCCTCAGTCGCATAGCTTTGTACGATTTCAACAGCTGTGCCCGCGACAAAAGCGAACGCGATCCCATTTAGCAGTTGAACCGCCAGCGTCAATGTAACGTTGTCGAAGAAAAACATCGCAAAATATTGGATGCCATAGATCAAAGCCGCGACGCACAGCAGCTGGTATCTGCCTATTCGCTTGCTTAGCTTCGTCGCCACCCAGAACATCGGCACCTCAATAATAGCGGCTATCGCAAATGCACTGCCGATCCAGCTCTTATCAAAGCCCATTTCCTTAAAGTATAATGGCAAAAAATTCATATTAATCGATGCAGACATCATCATCAGCATGCTTGTAGCGACAAAGATCATAAACGGCTTATTGCGAACAACCTCGCCCATTTGGCCGAATAACGTCACATTTCTACGAGTAACCTTCGTTGCTGGAAGCAGCATGAGCGCCAAGCAGACGGTTAAACTCACAATAAGATAATAAATAAAGATATCGTTGTAGCCGTATTTTTCGTATAAAATGCCTGTAGCAAAGGTACCTATCGCATAACTTAAAGCTCCCCATAACCTGACGCTGCCAAAGGAAAAACCTTTTTTGCTGGCGATTTCTACAGACATCGCGTCGCCTATCGGCCCGCCAGAGGATTGAAACCATGCAAAGAAAATAGACAAGAAGAGAATCCCCGCAAGTCCCTCCATGAGCTGAAATCCAAGACCGAGGATCGGAGCAATGATGACGCAGATCATGATAATTTTGCGCGGATTGTTAATTCGGTCATTAATCATGCCCATCACGGGCTGGGCAATGACGCTGACCAGAGCCCATAAAGACAGGATGAGACCAACCGTTGTATGGCTAAAGCCGCGATCACTGAAATATAGACTGGTGTAAGGCATAACGACAGAAATGGCCAGATACCATAAAAAATAATAGGTTGCTAATGACTTCACCGGGTACGTACCTTCTCTCTACAGCTCTTCCTTAATCTCCGATTGCCAGCTGAGCTGCCTGCACATCTCATGCATATTGCGAATATCCCGCCTTGCTTCAATGCGGGTTAACCCTAATTCCTTCGCAGTCTTAGCAGCCCACCGAAGCAAATACACGAGCGTATCCGCTTGCGCTTCCTTAGCCGCAAAGTCGAGTAGTACAAGCGTATCTTCTACGACACCAGCGCGTACAAAACCCCAATAGGAGCCTTCAAACTGCCATATGTGGAACAGCTCACGATTCTCTATAACACCGAATTCATGAATTGGATTCTCCAAATGCTCAAGCCATTCCAGCTCGGAATTGAATTGAAGCGTATATTGTGGAACGTTCCATGCTATGGTCTGAGCAGCTAGCGCAGACAGCTCCTCTTTATTTGCAAAGGGAGCCCAGCCCTCCGAAGGATAATCCAGCTCAGACGGAACCTCAACCGTTATTTTCCAATGCTTGTAGCCTACTTCTAACCCTGCTGACTCGAGCATTTCGGGAATACCGACGCATCGTAGTCCTCTTTGCTTAGCGGTTTGGATAAGTGCTCTTAAAGCCTCCGGAGTGCCTGTCGCAATATCATTGCTATGCATGACGACAATCGTCCCTTTATCTAGAACGGGTTCGACTTTTGCAATTATATCTTCCGAAGAAACGCCCCGCCAATCTCCTGAATCGACGCCTTCAATGTCCCGGTAGCCGCCCCATTCATCCAGCCAATCCAAGTTTTCTTCGCGGAAAGAACAATAAGGAAAACGCATAAAAGTTGGGCAAGCAAGGCCTGTCGCATCCTGATAAGCCAGCTCGGTCAGCTTAAGCTGCTCCAAAAATACAGCCTTAGGCACCTCTGCCATTCTGCGATGATGATACGTATGCGGAGCGAGCAAATGACCGCGCGAAAGTATTTCTCTAGCTTTATCCGGATATCTATCTATCCACTCGCCCGTAAAAAAGAAGGTGCCAATCGCTTCTTCTTCCTCTAGAACAGAAAGCCAAAGTTCAAGTGGTAGATGTGAAGGCCCGTCATCAAACGTAAATGCACATATCGGCTGGTCGTTATTTCCCTTCCAAAACGCTTCAATTGTCATGTGATAACCCCTATTCTCTTGTTAGTTTCCTGTATTATAGTTGAGAATAAAAAAATGTTCCAATACTCTCCTCTCCTTATCTAATACAATCCTACTGTCTTACAAAAAAAACTCGTCCTGCTTAAAAAGCAAAAACGAGTTTCCTTCTATCTGCTCTATTGAACAGATAAAAGTATGCCAAAAAACGGGAATAAGACAGCTATGCAAGCAAAGGCAGCAAACATGCTGCGTTTCTCTTTTTTATAGCTGGGAAATAATAAGGCCAGTGCTGCAATTCCAATAACAATCATGCTGATATATACCAAATTCCAGTTCCACTGCAGCGACACGTCTTGCAAATCGCCATGCAAAAAAGTAAATAACGGAGATGGAGAAGGCTGTTCGAACTCCCCTTCATGAGGCGGCTCCTGTACACCCATGTAGGCGGTTGTGATGAGGATGACTAGTGCAAGTAACGTTTCCGCTCGAAGCCACCATTGCAATCTACTTTTATGCCGACCATTATCTGTAATTTTTGATAGAAACCCATTCATAAAGCCTAGAAGAACAAGCGGCAAGAAAACAAGATGCTTAAGTAGAAGCGCTTGTCCATAATTGATTCCCCATGAGTTGATATAACCATCGACTAGGAGAAACATCATCACAATACCAGCCGCTACAATAAGGACGATGCTGCTGATCGACATTGGCGTAAACCATCGTACAAACGCCTTCCAGTTCCATTCCCCATTTGTAAACCAAGCAACAATAAGAAGCGTGCCAAGCCAAAGAGAAACTGCAGCGACATGAACGGATTGTGAAAGTACGCCCCAGAAAGGCGAGAAGCCTGCCGGATGGCTGGCCCAGCCATGAGCTAGAATACTGGCACACCATAAGAGTGCTAGAACCCATTTGGTCATTTTACCCTGCATGCCTTTAAACTGTGTGATCATGTACATCACGGTACATATAATGAGATTCCAAACCCATGCATTGCCGTACGAATAATCTTTTACAACTATTAATAAAACCTGAATAAAGGGCATGTCCTGCGCAAAATCGCGTAAAACAAGCGCTGATCGAAGAATCGACATAAATGAAAACAGCGGGATTGCCAATAAAGCATATTGAAATAAATCAGTGATGTTCTTTAATTGCGGTTTGGACTTCTCTGGAATGAATTGAAGCAATAGATAACCGCCGGTCAAAGCAAAGGACAAATAAAGCAGCGTTTCAAACAAATAAATGTACAATATGATCAACTCCAAGCACAGGGTTCAACTCAAAAGCCATCATATCATAAATAAAAACAAATGAATGCATGCTCATATGATATTTGTTTGAAAAATAGGAATGCCCGCACTCGAGTACGTCTTCCATAAACGAACAGCTCCTTCCTCGGAAGAGAAAAGAGCTGCCAGCTGCTATTGGATTATTCAAATATTAGCTTATTTAACCGCCCCAGCCGTAATCCCGCTTGCGATTTGCCTTTGAAAAATAATATAAATAATAAGAACCGGAATAATGGTGATCAACAGCGCTGCGAACAAGGGACCCCACTCTGTACGATACTGCATCTCGGCTTGCATAACGCCAATTTCCACCGGCAGCGTATACTG
>NZ_JBFRDK010000023.1:0-63304 GCF_052113545.1 Paenibacillus sp. TAF43_2 | reverse complement strand
ATAACGACTTGCTCGGATGGGAGTTTTTTTACAATCTCCACGAAAAACTTTGCGGGCAAAACGACGCTTCCCGGTTTATCCACATGTGCAATAACGAATTGATCTCTTTCCACAGGGATGAAGCTTTGAATAGAGATATCGGTATCGCTTGCTGTAAGTGTTACCCCAAGATGAGTAACCTCAATTTTGATACCGCCGAGAATAGGTATAGCAGGACGTGAGGAAGCAGCCTTTGCTACTTGCTGGATCGCATCGTTTAATTCATTTTTTGAGATTGTTAATTTCATGATTTCACTCCTAGCGTTCTTATAAATTCATCCAAGTATGAGCTCTCACAAACGATTTTTTGAAAATGGCGTAATTTGGTTATGTGTTGATGATTTCGCGTTTATTTTTAAACGTTATACAAACCTTATACTTCACCGCGAAGCGAGCTTTTGCCTGTAAAGGCTGGCATCAGCCGTTTTCCCGTATTTGATGATGTTTTTTTAATGATTTTTAGTAGTCGTAGTAGTAGGGGCACTGAATATGTGGATAACCCCATGGAAGACCGATAAAGCAAGCCTATCCACATGTGCATAGCTTGTGCATAGGCTTGCTTAGTTGTTCACATATGATTTTTGATCTTTTCGGTCAGGTTTTGAATGATTTTGTACAGGTCCTGATCTATTTTAAGCTGCTGTGTAATTTTCTCATGTGCGTGGATGACGGTTGTATGGTCACGCCCGCCGAAAGCCTCGCCAATCTTCGGAAGCGAGAAATCGGTGAGCTCCCTGGATAGATACATTGCGATTTGCCTAGGATAGGCTACCGCCTTCGTTCGTTTCCGCGCTTTGAATTCCTCTAGCCGCAGCCCGTAGAACTCCCCAACCTTCGTCTGAATATCATGCATCGTAATCATTCTAGGTCTGCTGGAAGGAATGATATCCTTAAGCGCTTCTGCCGCCAAATGCGACGTAATGTCTGCATTTATCAAGGATGAATAGGCGACTACCCGAATAAGGGCACCCTCCAGTTCACGAATATTTGTATCGATTTGATTAGCGATATAGATCATCGCTTCGTTAGGAATATCTAGATTCTCAGCGCGTGCTTTCTTGCGCAGTATTGCAATCCGCGTCTCCAGATCCGGCGGCTGAATGTCGGTAATAAGTCCCCATTCAAAGCGAGAACGAAGCCTTTCTTCCAGCGTAGGAATTTCCTTTGGAGGCCGGTCACTTGAAATGACAATTTGTTTCCGCTCCTCATGCAGCGCATTAAAGGTGTGGAAAAACTCTTCCTGCGTCTGTTCTTTTCCGGCTAGAAATTGAATATCGTCAATAAGTAGAACGTCGATATTGCGATACTTCGTACGGAAGCTTTCACCACGATTGTCACGGATAGCGTTGATGAATTCGTTGGTGAATTTCTCAGACGAGATGTAAAGAACTTTCGTATTCGGGTTGTGATCCATGATGTAGTGTCCAATGGCATGCATTAAGTGGGTTTTTCCTAGCCCGACTCCACCGTATAAAAACAATGGATTGTAAGCTTTGGCCGGCGCTTCCGCCACGGCTAGCGATGCTGCATGCGCAAAACGGTTGTTAGCACCGATAACGAATGTATCAAACGTATACTTCGGGTTAAGCATATGAGTAGGTGTCGCTTCCTCATTCATGACAGGGGAATGCACCGCTTTCGGCGGGAACATATATGCGGGCTCCGCACCCTTCGGTTCCTCAATAGAGAAGCGAACATCAACTTGTCTGCCCAAAAACTCAAACAATGTCGTTCTTATTAGCTTCGTATAACGGCCCTCCAGCCATTCGGCCGCAAATGTTGTCGGCGCTGTTACTTCAAGCATGGAATCATCAACAAAATTAGCTTTCGTTGCTTTGAACCAAGTGTCAAAGCTCGGTTTGCTCAATTTCGTCTGTATGATCGACAACACTTGCTGCCATAAATCATAGGTATGGCTGTCCACAGACTGTCACTCCTTATCCAAATCGCCACAAGTGGCGCAGTTGCAAGAAAAAATGTCGAAAACAAGGGTATTATAACGAAAGCATCCACATTATGAAGAGAAATAAGTGAATGAGTTATAAATAGGGGATGAGTTTGTTCACAATGTTATCCACAGGCTGTTGATAAAACTGAGGCAATATTGATCTAATCCACAGTGAAAACATAATTATCATAGCAAAAGATGCCTTATATTTCAACGAAATCGCATATTTTATCCACATTCTCAACTGCTTGTGCATAAAAGTTATCTACACCACTACATATTGTTTATATCTTGTTAAGATTTCGACAAAGTTCGTTTAACCCGTCTGTGGATTGTGCACATGTTATTAGTTTTTGAAAAACGAAGTCAATTCATGCGTTTATCCACAGCTGACTTGAAATTATTTTTATCAACAAGAGGGTGCTGGAGCTGATCATTGACTTTTGGGGCTGGGCATGGTTTAATAAAAAAAGCGTTTTTTTAAATATAAGACGTTATAGGTGCATGCTTATAATGCTGCTTATATACACCGCGAAACGATGCTGCTCCGTCAAACCATGACGGCGAGAGCCGTTTACGCTTGATTGGAAACACGCAGTATAGGAGGTGCAGAACGATGAGACCTACATTTAGACCTAATGTAAGCAAACGCGCGAAAGTGCATGGATTCCGCAAACGGATGAGCACGAAGAACGGACGTAAAGTTTTGGCAGCGCGTCGTCAAAGAGGAAGAAAAGTACTGAGCGCATAAGCAGAAGACCACGTCCGGTGGTCTTTTTTTTTTGCTTGTGAGGATGAGGAGTGGGTGAGCAGCAGCTTAGGCTGCTCGCTTGCTGACTATACTTAGAAGATGAACAAGAGAACGGTGGCCAACAGTCGTGCATAGAAAATTGCGTCTTCGCAATCGTGAAGACTTCAGCCGGATTTATCGAGGCGGCAAATCGTTTGCGAATGGGCAATTCGTCGTCTATTGGTCGAAACAAC
The DNA here is from genome assembly GCF_052113545.1 of Paenibacillus sp. TAF43_2. Classification (NCBI taxonomy): domain Bacteria; kingdom Bacillati; phylum Bacillota; class Bacilli; order Caryophanales; family Paenibacillaceae; genus Paenibacillus; species Paenibacillus sp. TAF43_2. The sequence goes on along the minus strand of NZ_JBFRDK010000023.1, from coordinate 60,333 downwards.
CATCGGCGGAACCATTTCGCCTCGGTGTATCGGCAAGCAAAAAAATAGGCAATGCGGTAGTACGTAATCGCATGCGCAGAATGATTAAGGAAATTGTTCGTCACCAAGCCAATCGAATCGTTCCCAGAACCGACTTCATACTAATAGTAAGAAAGCCTGCTACATTGATGAAGATGAAGGATATGGAGAAGAGCGTTCTTCATGTATTGAAGAAGGCCGGTTTGCTGAAAAGCACGAGTAATCCAAAGGAGAAGCAGGCAGATTAACGATATTTTGCCGGCTTGCTTCGCATGCCTAAAAAACGTGATACAGCATGCGCCAAGAAAGCGGATGCATGGATAGTCTCGTTGTTTCTTTGTCCCATAAATTATGGTATAGTCTAGATTGAAAATATAAGATTGTATTAGTCATACAATGCCTGTATTTTTCCACGAAACATATGCTGCGCCGCAAGAGTACGGCTATTGCCGCTGACGCTTGATGTAATGGCTTTCAGAGAGGAGTTTTAAAGTTGTTGTTTTGGACGAAAAACAAGAAAATGATTTTAGTGTTCGGTCTTGTTCTGCTTATGGGTGTGCTGGCAGGATGCGGCGCTCCATCAACAGAGACAACCGAGACTGCTGATCTATTGAAGGGGAACTTCTGGGAGAAGAACGTCGTTTATTACTTTGCCTTAACGCTTGATACGTTCGCAGGCTGGTTTGGCGAATCCTACGGACTTGCGATATTGCTCCTGACGATCATTGTAAGAACATTGATTTTGCCGTTAACGCTAAAACAATACCGCAGCTCCAAAGCTATGCAGGCGTTGCAGCCGCAAATGGCTGAAATTAAGAAAAAATACAAAGACAATCCGCAAAAACAGCAAGAAGAGACAATGAAGCTTTTCCAAACGCATCAAGTAAATCCGATGGCGGGCTGCTTGCCTCTAATTGTTCAAATGCCGATTTTTATCGCTTTGTACAATTCAATCTACAAAAACCCTGATATTCGTGAGCATACATTCTTGTGGCTTCAGCTTGGAGAGAAAGATCCGTATTACATTCTTCCTATTCTTGCTGCCGCTACAACGTTCATTCAGTCAAAGATGATGCAGAAGCAGCAAACACAAACAATGCCAGGTATGGGCATGATGCTGGCGATCTTCCCTGTGCTCATTTTTGTAATGGCACTTTCTTTCCCAGCGGCTCTTCCTTTGTACTGGGTTTACAGCAACATTTACACAATCATTCAAAACTACTTCCTATACGTTCGTTCRTCTGACAAAGGTAAGGAGGCCCCTGCGAAATGAAGAAAATCATTGCATCGGGGAAAACGGTAGAAGATGCTGTACGTAACGGATTATTACAATTGCAAGTAACTGAAGACCGCGTTAAACAAGTTGTGCTTGAGCAGCCAACCAAAGGTTTCTTTGGACTGTTCGGCGCAAAGGAAGCGAAAGTTGAGCTTGAGCTTATTCCCGATCCYATGCTTGAAGCGGAGAATTTCCTCCGTGAAGTGGCTGGCACGATGGGATTGCAAGTAAACATCGATCGAAAGCAAACAAGAGACGGTATACATATTGCTGTAACAGGCAGTGGAGATCTTGGCATGCTGATTGGACGTCGCGGACAAACGTTGGATGCATTACAGTACTTGGTTAATATTGTGGCTAATCGTTATTCAGACAGTCATTTGCGTATCGTACTTGATGCAGAAGATTTTCGGGAGCGCCGCCGCAAAACGTTAGCGGATTTATCCGATCGTTTGGCGGGACGAGTTATCCGCACCAGGAAAGAAGTTGTCTTGGAGCCGATGTCGCCGCATGAGCGCAAAGTTATTCATTCGCAGTTGCAGAACCACCCTAAGGTGAAAACGTTTAGTAAAGGCGATGAGCCGAACCGGCGAGTCGTTATTGCATTAAGACAATAAGCTGTACAATATAAATGTATACGAATCAATACGCTATCCACAGCAATGGCTCATAATGGTCATTGCTGTTTTTCCATTTGAGAGGTGCTGACAGCAATGGTACATGATACGATAGCTGCCATTTCCACAGCAGTCGGAGAAGGCGGAATCGCAATAATAAGAGTAAGCGGACCTGAGGCAATTGCAGGTATCGCGAGTGTTTTTCGTTCGAAAATAAATCTAAATGATGCGGATACACATACGCTGCATTATGGTCATATTCTCGATCCGAGGTCTGGAGAAGAGGTTGAAGAAGTACTTGTTACGCTGATGAGAGGCCCCCGTTCATTTACCGCGGAGGATGTTGTCGAAATTAATGCACATGGTGGCGTTATCGCCGTTAAAAAGGTGCTTGATGTCGTATTGCAGCTGGACGGCTATCGCACAGCGGAGCCAGGCGAGTTTACGAAGCGTGCCTTCCTGAATGGTCGAATCGATCTTATGCAGGCAGAGGCTGTTATCGATTTGATTCGTTCCAAATCTGATCGAGCATTTTCCGTTGCCCGCAAACAAGCGGAGGGCGTTCTGTCGAAGAGGATTAAAGCTTTGCGGCAGACGGTCATTGAGCTGCTTGCCCATATAGAAGTGAACATCGATTATCCGGAGCATGACGTAGAGGAAATGACGAGCTCGTTTATTCGTGACCAATGCGATTCTGCTATTAATGAAATAGATCGTCTGTTAAAAACCGCAAACGAAGGCAAGATACTAAGAGAAGGTATTGTAACAGCAATCGTTGGGCGTCCCAATGTCGGTAAATCGTCTCTTATGAATGTACTGACGCAGGAAAATAAGGCTATCGTTACTGATATCCCGGGTACGACTCGCGATGTCATTGAACAATTTGTAGCACTAAACGGAATTCCACTTCGACTGCTCGATACTGCTGGTATTCGTGAAACAACGGATGTTGTTGAACGAATTGGGGTGGAGCGCTCTCGCAATGCGCTTGAAGAAGCGGATCTCATTTTGCTAGTGCTGAACTATAATGAGCCGTTGCAGGCTGATGATCGGGAGCTATTGCTGCAAATGAAGGGTCGCCCAGTCATTGCGATCATAAATAAGACTGACTTGCCGCGTCAATTAGAAATTGAGGTGGTGGAGGAGTCGATTCCGGTCGATTCCATCGTTAAAATGTCGGTTCTTGAGGAAGATGGGTTAGACCGTTTAGAGAAAACGATTAGCGAGATGTTTTTTGAAGGCCAGCTCGAATCAGGTGATCTGACATATGTGAGCAATGTTCGACATATTGCTTTATTGAAGCGGGCAAGACAATCGCTAGTCGATGCAATAGAGGCATCTGATACAGGAATACCGATTGACCTTATTCAGATCGATGCCAGATCCGCGTGGGAGTCGCTTGGTGAAATTTTGGGTGATGAGGCTGGAGATTCATTAATCGATCAAATTTTCTCGCAGTTCTGCTTAGGGAAATAGATGGAAGTAGGCTTTTGCAGCCGATATGAATTAAACTTACAACGTGTGGCCTTAATGAAGAAGTAAAGTTAGTTCGCTGCTAAAAAGTGATTTTGCTAATAAGGCAGAGTTTCCAGCTGCCTGTGTTAATTAAGATTAGTGCAGCTCTAAGTGTTAATTAAGGAAATAGAATATCGAGCTAATCGTTATTCTATTCAGCATATAGGTTTCACTGAAATGATGGGGCATAAGAAAGTTTTCAATGAAAGCCTTCGGTTATGCTTACGAAGTGGTTTTCTACGAAAACCTTTGGGAGGGTAAAGGACAATGAGATATATAGCTGGTGAATATGACGTGATCGTCATTGGAGCGGGGCATGCAGGCTGTGAAGCTGCACTTGCGGCTGCACGTATGGGCTGCGAAACGCTGCTGCTTACAATAAATCTGGACATGGTTGCTTTTATGCCATGTAATCCATCTATCGGCGGGCCTGCAAAAGGCCATGTGGTGCGTGAAATTGATGCTCTTGGCGGTGAGATGGGACGTAATATCGATAAAACGTTCATACAAATGCGGATGCTTAATACAGGTAAAGGTCCAGCAGTGCATGCACTGCGTGCGCAAGCTGACAAGTTTGATTATCAGCATTTAATGAAAAAGACGATTGAAGAAACACCTCATTTGACTCTGAGACAAGGAATGGCTGAAGAGCTTATTGTTGAGGATGGAAAATGCTTAGGGATCGTTACGAAAACAGGCGCTGAGTATCGTGCAAAGACAACGGTTGTTACAACGGGCACCTACTTGCGCGGCAAAATTATTATGGGCGAGCTGATGTATGAGAGCGGACCAAATAATCAACAGCCATCGGTTAGACTTTCGGCAAGCTTGAAGGAGCATGGTTTGGAGCTTGTACGTTTCAAGACGGGTACGCCTCCGCGTGTTCACAAAGATACGATTGATTTTTCGAAAACAGAAATTCAACCTGGCGACGATAAACCGAAATTTTTCTCGCATGAGACGGAATCTTCAACAAACGAGCAATTGCCTTGCTGGTTAACGTATACATCTGAAGCGACGCACAAAATTATTAATGACAATCTTCATCGTGCCCCAATGTTCTCAGGTGCGATTGAGGGAACGGGCCCAAGATATTGTCCTTCTATTGAAGATAAAATCGTCCGTTTTGCTGATAAGCCCAAACACCAAATCTTCTTAGAGCCAGAAGGTAAAAATACTTCTGAGTATTATGTACAAGGCCTCTCCACAAGTATGCCGGAAGATGTACAGCTCGGCATTTTACGTTCTATACCAGGTTTGGAAAAAGTTGAGATGATGCGTAACGGATATGCGATCGAATATGATGCGGTAGTTCCTACACAGCTGTGGCCATCTTTGGAGACAAAGGTGATTGACGGTTTATTCACAGCTGGACAAATAAACGGAACTTCTGGTTATGAGGAAGCAGCGGGACAAGGCGTTATGGCTGGCATCAATGCTGCACGCAAGGTACAAGGGAAAGAACCAATTATTATTGGTCGTGCAGATGGCTATATCGGTGTAATGATCGACGATCTTGTTACGAAGGGGACGAACGATCCTTATCGTTTGCTTACTTCAAGAGCGGAATACCGATTGCTGCTTCGCCATGACAATGCAGATTATCGTCTAACGCCAACGGGCTACGAAATCGGTCTTATTTCGGAAGAACGTTACAATAAATTTTTGCGTAAAAAAGAATTGGTTGAAATGGATATTGAACGTCTACGCGGAACTAAAGTAAAGCCTGATCAAGCGAATGAAATGCTGATAGCAGCTGGTACAGCTCCAATGGAGCATGGCACGGATGCGTTATCGTTGCTTCGTCGACCGGAAGTTACTTATGCGATGCTGGAAACGGTCGTACCTTCCGTTCCCGAAATGACAGAGGAAATGAAGGAACAGGTTGAAATTCAAATTAAATATGCAGGTTATATTGAGAAACAGCTTGTGCAAGTGGCACGTTTGAACAAAATGGAGAAAAAACGTATTCCTGATGACATTGATTATAGTGATGTTCGCAGCTTAGCATCTGAAGCAAAGCAAAAGCTTTCTGTTATCAGACCACTATCTATTGGTCAAGCGTCACGGATTGCCGGCGTTACGCCAGCTGATATTTCCATACTGCTTGTATACTTGGAGCATTACAACCGTGTTACTGCAGCGAGAGGATCATAATATGGACGAAACTTTAAAATGGTTTACAAAACGAATGGAGGAGAGCGGCATTCCGCTTTCTCCCGTTCAGCTCGAACAGTTCGAAACTTATTTTCGCCTGCTCGTTGAGTGGAATGAGAAAATGAATTTGACCGGCATTACCGAACGTGATGCTGTATACGAGAAACATTTTTATGATTCCGTTTCGCTTTCTTTTTATACGAAGATGGACAGTGTTCGCAAGCTTGCTGATATAGGCTCAGGAGCGGGTTTTCCTAGTATTCCTTTGAAAATTTGTTTTCCTCATTTGCAAATCATGATTGTTGATTCTTTGAATAAAAGAATACAATTCCTAACGCATCTGACAGAGCAGCTTGGTTTAGATCAGGTTTTATGTTTGCATGGCCGGGCTGAAGATATTGCACAATTGCCAGACCACCGTGACAAGTATGATTTAGTAACGGCAAGGGCAGTTGCGAGATTAAATGTATTAAATGAATTTTGTTTGCCCTTCGTAAAAAAAGGCGGATTGTTTGCTGCAATGAAAGGCTCGCAATCGGATGAAGAAGTTCGGGAGGCAGCTTTTAGCCTAAGAGAGCTCAAAGGAAAAATTAAATCTCAGCATCAGTTATCGCTTCCAAACGAGCAATCCGAGCGACATATTATTTTAATAGAGAAGCTAGATGCTACTCCGCGTAAATACCCTAGAAAAGCAGGCACTCCACTAAAACAGCCACTTATGTAGCTGGCATCTAATGTTCCACGTGAAACATTTTGCAAATGGTTACTTGGGGAAAAGAACTTCCATTTTCTTATAACAATTATTTGTTCTAAAATGATGTCAAGCAGGAGATCGTCCAGTGATAGTCGAATTATTATAGTAGATGAAGAGACTGGACGATACCGTTACATAGACGAACCAAGAAACGTCTTCATAAGACACATTGAAGTTCGTATCACGGGCAAATATAAGCATCGTATCAAGCTTTACAGCCATACCTGATTATATTTTAACTGAAGCCTCTCCTATCATTTCCGAATGAATTTTGTTATGGATGTTCGCCGTGCAGTTGACGATTATTACCTGAGAGAGGTTCTAGTAACCGAAATAATCCAATTGGCAATGAACCAATCTTACTGCTGAAGCGTATTTATTGCAAAAACCTTGTAATTGCTTTTTAATAGAATGGAGACATTTTCCTAGTTTACTAGTGTTAATGCTGACATTTTGTGTGAAACGCATGCTTCCCATTACTATGATGGCGATATGGTTTCTTTTAAAGTGATTAGAAACAAGGTTTATCTCATGATCGGGTGGTAATTATCGATATGAAAGAACAATTTTCTCGATTGTTCGGCCTGTCCGAGCAGCGCATACCGCAAGAAGAAGTTCGGCAAATACCGATTCAAGAAATCGACGCAAGCCCATTTCAGCCGCGGACGATTTTTGATGATGACCGAATTGAAGAATTATGTCAAACGATAAAAACGCATGGTGTTATTCAGCCAATCGTTGTTCGTATGCGTAATGGAAGATATGAAATCATAGCAGGGGAACGTCGCTGGCGTGCTGTTACTAAGCTTGGTTACGATACGATCCCTGGTATTGTTCGTGAATTCAACGATTCACAAACAGCTTCCATTGCATTAATTGAGAATCTTCAAAGAGAAGGTTTATCAGCAATTGAGGAAGCGATAGCCTATCAAAAATTAATCGAGCTTCATCAATTAACACAGGAAAGCTTGGCTCAGCGTTTAGGGAAAAGTCAATCGACGATTGCCAATAAATTAAGATTGTTAATGTTGAATGATACGATTAAGATGGCTTTAATGGAACGGAAAATTACGGAACGACATGCAAGGGCTTTGTTGTCGCTCGATAATGAAGAATTGCAGCTTAAAGTATTAGATGAAATCATAACTAAAGATTTGAATGTTAAGCAGACTGAGGTTAGAATCGCTTTCCTAAAAGAGTCAACCAAACTCAAGAAAGCGAAACGTATTTCTTTTACTAAGGACGTACGTCTGGCCCTTAATACAATCAGACAATCCATTGAAATGGTTTCTGGTTCTGGATTGCAAATTAAGACGAATGAAAAGGATCATGAAGATCATTATGAAATTACGATCCAGATCCCTAAAAGATAGAGTTATATCTTAAAATAGTATAATTTAATGCTTATTTGTGCCGTCCTCACTGAGGGCGGCGATGCCATTTGTAGCTAGTTTTTTATTAAATGTGCTGCACGTGTATGATTCATGATAATTAACAAGTTTTATGTTATTATCATTTTTACGTTAATGGATCTTAAGAAAATAGCACATAAAAGTTGTACACATAGAGGTGAGCCGGTTTTGTCGAAGATAATTGCAATAGCCAACCAGAAGGGCGGTGTCGGAAAAACGACAACGTCTGTCAATTTAGCTGCCTGTCTTGCATCACTTGGTAAAAAAGTGCTGCTAGTTGATATTGATCCACAAGGGAATACAACAAGTGGTCTCGGTATTAACAAAGGGGACGTAACGAATTGTATTTACGATGTGCTTATTAATGAGGTCCATCCAAAAGATGCAATGTTTGAGACGGCTGTTCCAGGTCTGAAAATCATTCCAGCAACGATTCAATTGGCTGGTGCCGAAATCGAATTAGTGCCGACGATATCAAGAGAGCTGCGTTTGAAAAAGTCTTTGCATAGTGAAGCGCCATCACATGGACAAGCTATTATCACATACGACCCGCGTTCTAAAGGTGCAGAAGTTTATCTTGAACTCGCAAAGGAAGTGATTATGTATGAGCAAGCGGCTAGGTAGAGGGCTGGATGCGCTTATCCCATCGCTTTCTGTGAATGACGATGATAAAGTGATTGAAATTACCTTATCCCAACTAAGGCCTAATCCGTATCAACCTAGGAAAACATTTGATGAGGATTCGATTAAAGAATTAGCAGAATCCATTAAGCAGCATGGGATCATTCAACCTATTATTGTTCGTACAGTATTGAAAGGTTACGAAATCATAGCAGGTGAAAGACGTTTCCGCGCTTCGCAATATTGTGGAAATGCGACTATACCTGCTGTTGTAAGATCGTTTACTGATCAACAGGTTATGGAAATTGCTTTAATAGAGAACCTACAGCGCGAGGATTTGAATGCAATTGAAGTTGCAATTGCTTATCAGGCGCTTATCGATAAGTTCAAGCTTACGCAAGAAGAGTTGTCCATGAAGGTCGGAAAGTCCCGTTCTCATATTGCCAACTTCGTTCGATTGCTTTCGTTGCCAACTGAAATAAAAGATAATGTTTCACGTGGAACAATTTCTATGGGTCACGCAAGAGCGTTGGTCGGCATTAAAGATGATAAGGTGCAAAAGGAATTAGCAGATCTTACCGTTTCTCAAGAGTGGAGTGTCCGCGAACTTGAAGAGGCGATTCAGAAGCTTGATTCGAAGCAGCCGGAAGATACAGCCAAGCCGAGTCAGAAAAAACGCGATCCGTATATTGACCATTTAGAGGAGTCGCTTCGTGAACGATTTAAAACGACAGTAAAAATTAAACAGCAAAAAGATAAAGGTAAAATTGAGCTTCAATACTATAGTAAACAGGATTTGGAACGTTTGCTAGAATTGCTTCAATACATGGCATAGACTATACCAAACAATGGCATACCTTAGTTGTAATCTTGCTTTTGAAAGATTAAACTAAGGTATGCCATTGTTGTGAGCAGGCAGCTAGGAAAGGTGTGAAATTCGTGAGCAATCATAATCAATCACTCATTTATTTGGATCATGCGGCAACCTCTTGGCCTAAGCCGCCTGCAGTAACAGAAGCAGTCGTTAATGCTATGTTAAATGACGCTGCTAATCCGGGAAGAGGCAGTCATGCTATGGCTGTGCGAGCAAGTCGAATATTATTTGAAACGCGTAAACAATTGGCTAAACTATTTAACATAAAAAACCCGAATGATATAGCATTCACCTCTAATACGACGATGTCATTAAACATGGCGATAAAAGGTTGGTTGAAGCCTGGTGATCATGTTATCGCAACCTCAGTTGAACATAATTCAGTAAGAAGACCTTTATATTTTCTGGAACAGACAATCGGTATTGAAGTGACATATGTAGAATCGGATGAACGTGGAAATATTAACATAGATGATGTTGCCTCAGCTATTCGTTCTAACACAACACTTGCTATTGTTAATCATAGTTCCAACCTGTTAGGAACAATTATGCCTGTAGCGGATATAGCTGAACTAACAAGGAAGCATGGAATAAAATTGTTAGTTGATGCCGCGCAAAGCGCAGGTATTTTACCTATAGATGTAAGAACAATGGGCATTCACATGCTGGCATTCCCGGGACACAAAGGGTTGCTCGGTCCACAAGGCACAGGAGGGCTGTACATCGATCCCGAGCTTGATTTGGTGCCTTTACTGCATGGCGGAACAGGGAGCCAATCTGAGGCTGTAGAGCAGCCTCAAGTGAGGCCTGATCGTTATGAGGCGGGAACACAAAATACACCGGGATTGGCAGGGCTCAAAACCGGTGTACAGTATGTTCTGAATGAGACGGTGCACAATATCCATACTAAGGAATGGATGCTTACTCAGAGATTAATGCAAGGCCTTGAACCAGTAAAGGGAGTCAAAATACTGGGACCAGAGCTTGGGGAACAAAGAACAGGTATTGTAGCTTTTAACCTAGAGGGCGTTGATCCTTCTGAATTATCATTCATCTTGGATCAGCATTACCGAATTGCTGTGCGAGCTGGATTTCATTGCACTCCACTCGCACATGCTTGTGCAGGAACATTGGAAACAGGAGCTATACGAGCAAGTGTCGGTGTATTTACAACGAATGAAGAAATTGATGAGTTAACAGGTGCAATCAGAGAGATTGCACAGCAATATGGCGTTTAGCATTGAACTGGGGGCGGAGTAGCTAAGATGGAAGATTGGACATCAAATCCGATGAATGCAGTTACGGTGGGCATTGCGTTATTTGCCATCGTATTATTCATTTGGATAGCGGTTTTAGGCGGACGGCTGAAAAAGCTAAGAAAGCAATATACAGCGGTTATGGGGAATACAGGTGTGACGAATATGGAAGATGTCATTGTTGAATTGAAGCAAGGCCTTGCCGAGCAGCAGCAAGCGAATGCGGGGCTGAAGGCGCAGCTAATTGAAATGCAATCTACTGTAACAAAGCAAAAAGGAAAAGTAGGCGTCATTCGTTATAACGCTTTTGCTGAACAGGGCAGTGATCTCAGCTTTTCAATCGCAATTATCAATGATGAGAAGGATGGAGCCGTATTTTCAGGTATTCATAGCAGGGAAAATACTTATGTCTATGCAAAACCTCTTGAAAAAGGCCAATCCGTTTACCCATTAACCCCAGAAGAGCATAAAGCAATTTTGGAGGCAAAATAGGAAGCTTAATTGTTATTAAATATTATCCGATGCTGCGGTTTGTTCAAGAACGCTGGTCGTGATATGCGCATTGTTCGCAATAGCAGTAAATAGACTGAGCGAAATAATGTCGGCCATTTTCATAACGAGATGCAGACGAGTGTTTTGCAGCACAAAATACTCCATAAATCCGCCTACATTAACGATACCAGTAATATGAATGTCGCCAACTGGAGGAAGGTCCTTGTTGACGCCAGCACCAGGACGCACAGGGCCTACACCAACTTGAATGCTGCCTACGCTGGATACTTGACCAAGGCAGGCATCAATGCCAATCACAAATGGTTTGTGGAACCGCCGATTGATCTCGATAAGGGTATCATCTAAATTCATAGCATGAACCGGATTTTCAAGCGTGCCAAATAGCGAAAAATGAGGGCTGCGGTATTTCGATAGCGAGGTTCCAATCAGCGGTCCTAAAGAGTCACCTGTTGAACGGTCCGTGCCTACGCAGACAACTACGATGGGGCGTGCAGCAGCCATTTCTTCGAGCATGGCTGTAAGTCGATTTACTAGCATGCCAATTACGTTTGCGGTGGTGTAGGGTACCTTCAAAGGCGTCTCTTTAATAAATGAAAGCTTCATAGAATCCCTCCGATTATACCGATATGCTACTAGTATATGGATAGGACAACCATTTTATACGTCAGATAGTTTTGATATTTTGTTTGCGAAGAAAGTTTGTCATGCTAATTTAATGGAGGTCTTGCTTGTGTTAATTGCCTTCGATTCAACTCAGCAAGCATTGCGTGCAGAAATGCTGCTCGAATACGCAGATATTGAAATTGACATATGTCCCACGCCGAAGGAAATTACAGCCGGCTGCGCATTATCTATTCATTTTCCTGAGGAAGATTTGATAACGGTTAAGGAAGTTATTGTGCAGGAAAACGTGGAAGTTAGAGGTATATTTAAGCCGATTGAAGCCGGTTATGAGCAAATCGACATGTAAATATATTCAAAGTTAATGAGGAGGAATTGTGATGTCAATCAGAGAACGATATGATGAATTTGTTGATTGGTTGACAAACAATGAATTATGGCAAGCATTTGGTAGTTCTGCGCTGCGAATCGTTATGTTCTTATTCATTGGCCGTGTAGTTGTATGGGTAATCCATAAAACCATTGATCGAATTATTTTAGAGCGTGAGAACAAGATGTTGATCAACCACACAAGGCGAATGACAACCGTAGGCAAGCTGATGAAAAATGTAACTTCCTACGTCGTCTATTTTATAACCATTATGCTCATATTGTCTGAATTCGGGATTAATTTAGGGCCATTGCTCGCAGGAGCAGGCGTACTCGGACTTGCTGTCGGGTTTGGTGCGCAAAGCCTGGTGAAGGATATTATTACGGGATTTTTTATTGTACTCGAAGATCAGTTCGCTGTAGGCGATGTGATTCAGACAGGGCAATTCAAAGGGACCGTAGAAGTCATTGGACTTAGGACAACCCGTATTCAGAGCTGGACAGGGGAGGTTCATATTGTTCCCAATGGCATGATCAATGAGGTTACAAACTTCTCGATTAATAATAGCATCGCAGTTGTTGATATTTCGATTGCTTTTGAGGAAGAAGTCAATCGTGCGCTAGAGGTCATTCGACATACGATGATCACGATGAAGGATGAAAATTTAATTAATGCACCGGAAGTGCTTGGTATTCAGGCTATTGCTCCAACAGGGGTAACGCTTCGAGTGATTGCTGAGTGTCGACCGAATACGCATCCGATCGTATCACGCAAGTTAAATATGGAGCTGAAAAAAGCATTAGATGCGAGTGGTATTGAAATTCCGTATCCTCGAATGGTCACTTATCATCGCAATGGAAAGGGAGGCGAAAAAGATGGAGCGTAAGCAATTTGAGCTAGGTGATGTTGTTCAAATGAAAAAACAGCATCCATGCGGCTCTAATGAAATGGAAGTCATTCGAATGGGGATGGATATCCGCATTAAATGCGTCGGTTGTAAGCACAGCGTTCTAATACCTAGAGCTAAATTTGAAAAAAACATGAAAAAGGTGCTGCGCTCCAAAGCCTCAGAAGAAGGCTTAACGTAATCAGAAGTACGAACGGCTGAGGGATTTTAAGGAAATACTTGCGCGTTGACAAGCACTGTGATACAATAATTTTTACATGCGGAGAGGTACCCAAGAGGCCCAAGGGGGCTGACTCGAAATCAGCTAGGCGGGTCAAACCGTGCGTGGGTTCGAATCCCACCTTCTCCGCCATTATTTCAAACATTTACGGTTCCTTCAGAGGAACCGTTTTTTTATGTCTTTTTTAATAGATTTGGAACAACAACGGACTAAATAATATAGAAAAGAGAGCTCTTGCGAGCTCTCTTCCTGACGGTGAGTAATGGCTGAGTCGATCAATTCTCACTGCAAGCTGTTGAAACATCATTCGTCAATCGGAACAAATCAGCTAAAGCTTCATTAAATCCTTTTGAGCACAATCATACACGGCCGATTGAACGGTARCGTGTATCAATGCTCGAATGCGCGTGTGTTACAGACAAGTGTCTTTGGCACAACCCTCCGCTTCTCTCCTGAGTGGACGAAATCCTCACGCTATGAGAGCTAATCCGTTTTTAGACGGGTATAGTGTCTCTGCGTTTGCCGAAATGGTTCAATGGAACCACACCTCTCTTGCACCGTCAAAAATTAGAATGGCCAAACTGATGTTTTATTATTCAAAACCAAGTAGAAAAATTAATGGCCCATTCGTTTCCATTTACGCTCGTGATTAGAGGTTTCAGGAAAACGCTGCCCTTTGCTGAGCTTAACCTTCTTCGGATTATTGATACCCATATGAAATGAGTTCACACCGTCCTCGATGTATGTGCCATCATTCGGAGCTTTGTCGCCCGGCGAAAACATTGTACCTTCACCCATTATGATCAGCCTCCAGCTTATAGTTAGAGCGGATAGATAAATACACTGGTCTATCCCTTCATGTTGTAGTATTAGCGGGCAATGGAATTTGCATGAGTAGCAGATAACGGCTATAAAATGGATGAACCATCGCCAAAAGTTGCCTGCGCAGTAACATCATCTATTTTCGCTTGTCATAGGCGTTCAGATTTGATATAGTATAGAGATGCGAGCAGAAGCTCGTTCCTTGCTCCATTTATGGGGCCGTTAGTCCAAGAGGAGGTGAAACAATATGCGCAAATATGAAGTAATGTACATCGTTCGTCCAGACGTTGAGCAAGAAGCCTTGCAAGCGATCGTTGACAAATTCCATGGCATTATCTCCAATGGCGGAGAAGTCACAAAGCAAGATGTGAGCGGAAAACGTCGTCTTGCGTATGAAATCAACAAGCTTCGTGATGGTTATTTTGTACTCGTTCATTTCAATGCAACTACTGAAGTTGTAAATGAACTTGACCGTATCATGAAGATTACGGATGAAGTTATCCGTTCGTTGATCGTCAGAGACGCCGCTTAATCCAAGCTGGATTGTTCGATTGGGAGGTCAGAAACGATGTTGAATCGTGTTATACTAATTGGTAGATTGACGAGAGACCCAGAGCTTCGCTATACACCTGCAGGTGTCGCAGTTACACAATTTACGTTAGCGGTAGATCGTCCGTTTACAAGCGGTGGTCAAGGTGAGCGTGAAGCGGATTTTATTCCGGTTGTAACATGGCGTCAACTGGCCGAGACTTGCGCCAACTATTTGCGCAAAGGCCGCTTAACAGCGGTTGAAGGTCGCATTCAAGTTCGGAATTACGAGAACAACGAAGGCAAACGCGTCTACGTGACGGAAGTTATCGCTGATAACGTTCGGTTCTTGGAATCCAACAAAGATGGCGGTGGATCGCGTGAAGAGGGTGGAAGCAGCTACAGCGGCGGTACAAGCACCGGCGGAAGCAATTTCGGCGGCAATGYGTCCCAAAGCAGCGGTAACCGTCCATCTGGTAATAACTCACGTAACGACAGCCGTGATCCGTTTCAGGATGACGGACGCCCGATTGATATATCAGAGGATGATTTGCCATTTTGATAATGGTGTAGCTCAGGCTGCACATGTCAATGGAGCAGTTGCACAGCCTTTATTGAGATATAAAGCTGTTGTGTAATTGTAATATTTTCAACGATAAGGAGGATACCTATCATGGCTTTCAAGCAAAGAGATAACGGTGGCGACGAGCGTCCAGAACGTAAGTTCAGCGGACGTAAAGGCGGACGCAACAAACGCCGTAAAGTTTGTTTCTTCACTGTAAACAAAATTTCTAAAATTGACTATAAAGATGTTGATTTGTTGAAAAAGTTTATTAGCGAGCGCGGCAAAATCTTGCCACGTCGTGTGACTGGTACAAGCGCGAAATACCAACGCTTGCTTACAATCGCAATTAAACGTTCACGTCAAATCGCATTGCTTCCTTACACGACTGAATAGGTTGATGTCTGGAATCAAAAAGCCTACTGAGGTTTCTCAGTAGGCTTTTTTTGTATTTCTAATCGAATGATACGCATATATTCACGAGGTAAATAAGGGGAATATGGCTCTAAATGATGGATGGAATCATGCGCTGAATATATTTTGTATTGCAGTAAGGATGCAGGCTGCAGCAGCTGTTTGCTCCGCTGCTGATCCATTTGCTGATCCAAATGCCATGCGCCAGCTAAAATCAGAATGAAAATGAATGAGCTGATCGCTATTTTTGTATGCCGCATGATGATCACTCCTTTAGTAAGAGTAATCCCCATTTTAACTATTTTCATTCTCCTCGCTTTGTCATCTCAATTCTTTTGACAATTTTAGACTTGAACGATATACTAAAGTGTAGTCAAAAAACAACTAAATTAACTTTTTTTATCGGAGGAGCCTGCCAACAGCGGGCTCTTTTTGCGTTTTTTTAAGGCTCCGGCAGAAAAGGAAGTAACTTTTATAGAAATAGGGAAAAGCTATGGAAGTCATTTGTAGAGGAAGGGGAGAGTGTTCTTGCTATCTATCATCATCATTTTACCATTTATTATGGCTGCTATTAGCCCTTTGCTGCGAAAGCTGCTGCATGGACTTCATACGGGTTGGATTATTCTGCCTTTGCCAATTCTGCTGTTTAGTTATTTTCTATGGAAAATACCAGCGATTCAARGCGGTGAAACCATAACAGCAACCATCCCGTGGATTCCTTCATTAGGAGTCAATTTCACTGTTTATTTGGATGGCTTAGGTTTATTATTTGCCTTATTAATTACGGGAATTGGCGCGTTAGTCGTCCTTTATTCGATTTATTATTTGGATAAAAATAAGGAAGCGATAGCATCCTTTTATGTTTATTTGCTTCTATTTATGGGAGCTATGCTCGGGGTTGTCCTATCAGATAACCTTATTGTGCTGTATGGTTTCTGGGAGCTGACGAGCATTTCCTCGTTCCTGCTGATCGCTTTCTGGAACCATAGAGAGAAATCGAGGTATGGCGCATTAAAATCTATGCTCATTACAGTATTCGGCGGCCTTTCCATGCTTGCTGGTTTTGTACTGCTGTATGTGATGTCAGGCACCTTTAGCATTCGTGAAATCATCGGCGGCGTTGATACGCTAAGCGGCCATTTATTGTTTTTGCCCGCGATGCTGCTTATTCTAGTTGGTGCATTTACAAAATCGGCGCAGTTTCCATTCCATATTTGGCTGCCCGATGCGATGGAGGCTCCAACGCCTGTAAGTGCGTATCTGCACTCAGCGACGATGGTTAAGGCAGGTTTATATTTAGTCGCAAGGTTCAGTCCAATTTTCTCTGGAGAGTCGGCATGGTTCTGGCTCGTTTCGATCTTTGGTCTTGTGACGATGATTTATGGCTCTTTCCGAGCGATGAAGCAGACGGATTTAAAATCATTGCTCGCTTTCTCAACGATTAGCCAACTAGGCCTGCTGATGAGTTTATTTGGACTTGGATCGGCGGCGGCTTTCTACACAGGAGGTACAGATTCACTCTTTTATGCAAAAGCAACGATGGCGGCCATCTTTCACTTGATCAACCATGCCGTATTTAAAGGCGCTTTGTTCATGGTTGTCGGAATCGTTGACCATGAAACAGGGACGAGAGACATTCGCAAGCTAGGCGGTCTTATGGCTCTAATGCCAATAACCTTCTCCATTGCGCTTATTGGAGCTTTCTCGATGGCAGGCCTGCCGCCGTTTAATGGCTTTTTGAGCAAGGAAATGTTTTTTACAGCGGCTCTTAATATTAGGCAGCTGGACTTTTTCAACGTTTCATTTATGCTGGCTATCATTCCCGTTATCGCATGGGTTGCAAGCATATTTACATTTGTATACAGCATGATTTTGCTATTTAGAACGTTTACGGGACCAGCACAGTTTGAGAAGCTGGCGAAGAAGCCGCATGAAGCGCCGCTCGGCATGCTTATTTCTCCGGTCATTCTTGCTTCTTTAGCTGTCGTTATCGGTTTGTTCCCAAATCTGCTTGCGTACTCTTTAATTGAAYCGGCGATGGCTGCGATTCATCCGAATGTGCTGCTGCCCGGCGAGCGATTCCTTGTGCATATTCAATTCTGGCATGGCTGGACAGCTGAGATATTTATGACGATGGGCGTTGTTATTGCAGGGACACTTTTGTTCAAGTTTCATCAACGTATCCAGTGGATCAATCAACCGCTCTTCCAGCACATCTCATTGAACCAAATGTATGATGGAGGGCTTCGAGTATTGGATAAAGGCTCCAATCGGTTGACCAACCGTTATATGACGGGTTCCATTCGCCACTACTTGATGTACATTTTTGTATTTTTAATTGTGTCGCTTGGGTTAACGATGATCCAAGAGAAAGTGAATGTGTTTCAGTTCTCGGATTATGCTCCAATATCCGTATATGAGGCGGTTATTATTATCGTCTTAGTCATATCGGTTATTGCTATACCGTTTACGAAGTCGAGAATGATGGCTATCATTTTGACGGGTGCGGCAGGTTATATGGTCACCTTGTTTTTTGTCATCCTACAGGCGCCTGATCTAGCTTTGACTCAGATGATCGTCGAGACAGTATCGGTGACGCTGTTCCTCTTGTGCTTCTATCATTTGCCGAAGCTGAGCAAGGAAATAGCCGCACTGCGTTTTCGACTATCTAATTTCGTTATTGCGCTTAGTGTGGGGATTATAATGACTTTAATTGCGCTTGGTGCAAGCGGCAATCGCGCGTTTGATTCTATCTCAGACTTTTTCTTAAAAGAGAGCTACGAATTAGCGGGCGGCAAAAATGTGGTTAACGTCATCCTCGTTGATTTCCGCGGCTTCGATACAATGCTTGAAATTGTTGTCCTTGCCATCGCATCGTTAGGTATTTATGCCATGATTAAGCTGAAGCTGGACACAGAGGATGAAAGAGTGTTTCTGCCTAAGCAAAGCAATAGAGGAAAGCTGGCGTTTCCAGTAGTAAGAAGCAACGATGTTATTCTGAAGACGATAGCGAAAGTCGTTATCTTCATTATATTGACGTTCTCAGTGTATTTAATGTTCGCAGGGCATAACCATCCAGGCGGAGGATTTATCGGGGCATTAATGGCGTCGGCTGCATTTATTTTGCTTACGATGGCCTTTGGATTGCAGACGATGCGTGAGGTTATTCCTATTGATTTCCGAGTATTAACAGCGATTGGGCTGTCGATTGCTATTTTGACGGGAGTAGGATCTTTTATATTTGGCGCACCATTTCTCAGTCATGCCTTTGGACACTTCGAGCTGCCGCTATTGGGCGATACGGAGCTTGCTACGGCAATGCTGTTTGATTTAGGGGTATATTTGACCGTTATTGGCGTGACGATGACCATCATTTTAACGATAGGGAGGGATAAGTAGCTATGGAATTGTATATGTCACTCGCAATCGGTGTTATTTTTACAGTCGGGGTGTATCTGATCTTGTCCAAAAGCCTGCTGCGTATCATTTTGGGAACCTCTATCCTTACCCATGGCGTTCATTTGCTGCTGCTTACGATGTCCAAGCTGAAAACAGGAGCTGCGCCGCTGCTTGGCGAAAAGGCGGAAACGTATGTTGATCCGCTGCCGCAGGCTCTGATTCTTACTTCTATCGTTATCAGCTTTGGCGTAACTTCGTTTTTCTTTGTACTCGCATATAAGGCTTATCAGAAGCTGGGTACTGATGATATGGAGCAGTTAAGGGGGAATGACGATGAATAACCTGCTTGTATTCCCGCTTCTCATTCCTTTGTGTACGGCAGTTATTCTTTTATTTTTTAAAAATAGTGTGACCTTGCAGCGCTGGATAAGTGCGGTTGGTATGCTTTTTAATCTGGCTGCAGCTATTGTCCTTATTTATCAAGTAAAAACGGAGGGCATTCAAACGCTCCATATGGGAGGCTGGCTGCCGCCCTATGGAATTGTGTTCGTTGGGGATATGCTTGCCGCATTGCTTGTTCTGGCTACTTCGATTGTCGGCACCTTCTGTTTGTTCTTTGCATTCGGTACGATCGGCAAGGAGAGAGAGAAATATTATTTTTATCCATTTTATCAGTTTCTGCTCGTTGGTGTGAGCGGGTCGTTTCTTACGGGAGATTTGTTTAATTTATTTGTTTGCTTCGAGGTTATGCTTATTTCCTCCTATGCGCTTATCGTGCTTGGAGGGACGAAGAAGCAGCTCCGCGAAACGTTGAAATATATTTTAATTAATATTTTATCCTCAACACTATTTGTAGCAGCAGTCGCCTATTTGTACGGAGTTGTAGGTACTTTGAATATGGCGGATTTATCACAGCGCATAGCTGAAGTAGGTCAGAGCGGCGTCTTGAACGTCATAGCGATACTGTTCATGATCGTATTTTCTTTAAAGGCGGGACTGTTCCTATTTTTCTGGCTGCCCGGCTCTTATAGTGCGCCTCCAGCAGCGGTATCCGCTTTGTTTGGAGCGCTGCTCACGAAAGTAGGCTTATATGCTCTTATACGGACATTTACGCTTATCTTTTATCATGAACCTGCGATTACGCATCATTGGATGGCTTGGATGGCCGCTGCAACGATGGTTTTAGGCGCTTTCGGGGCAGCCGCTTATTCCGATATTGGCCGTATTTTGAACTACAATGTCATCATCAGCGTTGGTTTTCTAGCTTTTGGGTTAGCAGTGAGCTCAAAGGAAGCGCTAGATGGAGTCGTGTTCTATTTGCTGCATGATATGGTTGCCAAGGCACTCCTTTTTATTATTGGAGGAATGCTTATGTATATTGCTGGTACGGGGCGTTTAAAGGAAATGGGAGGCTTGATCAAGCGTTATCCGTTTATGGGCTGGATGTTTTTTATCACAGCGTTAGCCATTGCAGGCATTCCTCCACTTAGTGGATTCACAGGAAAACTGCTGATCATTATGGGCGGCTTTCAGGAAAAATATTTCTGGCTTACAGCTGTGTCGCTAGCATCAAGCTTCATCGTGCTCTATTCCTTGATCAAAATATTTATGGCGGCTTTCTGGGGGACAGAAATGAAAAACGCCGAATCGCTGCCTGCCGTTAATAAAGGATTTATCGTTTCCGCAGCAGGGTTATGCTTGATCGTCGTTGCGATGGGCATCGGATCGGAATGGGTGTATCAATACGTTTCTGAAGCAGGGCATACGCTTATCAATCCGGCGCAGTATATCGATGCCGTATTAAAGGAGTAGATGAGATGGCTTTGCAAATCTTATTAAACTTAATCATTTCTATCGTATGGATGTTTCTTCACAATGACTGGTCGGCTCCGCGATTCATCGTAGGTTACATCATCGGTATTTTATTTATAGGGCTGCTCAGCCGCTTTTGGCCGCATGACTTTTATATGAGGAGAGTATGGGCAATCCTTAAGCTGCTTGTCCTGTTCATAAAAGAATTGTTTGTATCCAGCTTCGTTGTGATTGGACTAATCGTTCGTCCTAAGCTCGCCATACGTCCAGGAATTTTTGCTCTGCAAACCGAGCTCAAAACAGATTGGGAAATCACAGTGCTGTCCTGCCTAATCTGTTTGACACCAGGGACGCTGACGCTCGACGTATCCAAGGATGGCCGAACATTATATATTCATGCGATGGATATGGATGATGCGGAGCTGCTCTCACAGCAAATCAAGGATTCTTTTGAAAAAGCGATTATGGAGGTGACTCGGTAATGCTGTCCACTTTGCTTATTGCATCATTAGTTATACTGTCACTAGCTATTTTGGGTTGTATGTACCGGCTGCTCAAAGGTCCATCCATAACGGATCGGATCGCTGCATTGGATACGATTGGCGTCATTTTATTATCGATGATTGCAGTCATTTGCATGCTGTTAAAAACACAAAATTATTTCGATATCATATTATTGATCGGCATATTGACCTTTATTGGGACAACCGCTTTTGCAAGATATATTGAAAGGGGTGTCGTCTTTGAACATGGAGATGATAAGTAAAGCAGGAGAGCTGATTATTGGGCTGATGGTTTTGTTTGGTGCATTAATTGGTGCTCTAAGCGCTTTTGGCTTAATTCGGCTTCCTGACGTTTATTTACGATCACATGCGGCAACCAAAAGCGCGACGCTTGGGGTGTTGTTCATTTTGGTAGCCGCTTTCCTATACTTTATGATTTATTTGGAGCATACGAGCGCCAAGCTGCTATTAGGTATTGTGTTCGTATTCATCACTGGACCGGTAGCCGGACATTTGAATGGAAGAGCGGCCTATCGTTCAGGCGTACCGCTATGGAATAAAAGCATACAGGATGATTTGAAGGACGCCTCTAAAGAGGAACAGGGATAATTGCCAGCAAAGGCCAGCATACCTTTCTAATCGATCCGTTTCAAAAAGGAATGAAACATGGTTTTTAATAAAATAAGATGATAGGCGAGCCCGATGCCAAATACCCCTAAAGCAGCTGAAGGCTCGCCTGCTATGCCTAATAAATAGCTTTTGGCAGGCCAGTAGCTTGGAATCCATGCACCTAAATATTGCCACGGCAAGGGGGTGAAGGCAGCAATAATAGGCCCTGCAAAAAGTAAACCGCTTATTTTGGACAAGGCTAAGCCTTCGACCTTATTTGATGCAAAAGTCGCTAGAAACAAAGCCAAACATGGAGCCTCTAGGGTTAGCAATACGATGGTATACAAACTTTCGATTTGAATCTTTGCCATGCCCGATAATAGGATAAATAAACTGGCTAAGCTTATTGCAAGAGCGCATGGCAGCAGTAATCGATACAAAAAATAGCCTTTGCGTGTGAAAGGGGTAATCGCATAATAAGCAATCATATTTTCATCCCGTTCATCGAGCATTAGAAGCCCAGCCATTGTCCCTGGAAGCAGCGGTATGACAAGCATAAGGAACGTTACCGCGAAATTGGAATAATCCATCAATAAAAAGTCGTACTGCTCCTGTATCCAATCGGATAATGGAGGGAAGGCATAACGTGCAACCACGATAATGGCTAGGGGACCAAATAAACTGGCCATAAGCATAGGATCCATCCTAATTTGCCTCGCATCATTTTTCATAAAAGCTTTAATTTTCAGTATCATCATGAATCCCCTTTTCCTATTTTCATAAGAATGACCTGCTGAAATGACCGTTTAGCCCATAAGAAAACGAGTGTGTTGCCCAATAGTAAAATGAAAATGGCATACATCGTTTCTGCGACAGTGGGCTGTTTGATCATCGATTTTAACAACAAGAGGGTCCCTTCCGTAGGGATGATCATGTATAAATATGGATTGCCAATCTGAAAGAAGCCGAGTAGAGGAAGCGCAAACGGCAGAGCATAGAGCTGTGAGAGTAGAATAAAACCGTTTACCGATTGCGAGCGTACAACTACGCCAATGGATAACAAGGTGAAAAAGCTGGATGTAAGCAGGATGCCAATCGTGAAATGAAAGGGTGAAGCGGGTACACCAATGGAAAATAGATGTATAGCCCAGGCAGATGAAATCGAGAGCAAGGCAAGAGAACAAGCTTTGGCAAGCAAATATTCGGTTACACGAAGCGGGGTAACGAACAGACTGTCATGAATGCCTTGGTCCTTCTCAAGCAAGACAATGCCGCCGGCAAGAATTAACCCTAACGCACTTGGATCAGAGAAGGTAAGCAATAGAGCAACGGTTGCTTTGTAGTCTGTGGGAATAGAGTGGAGCAGTAGGAGATATATTGTGCAGACGAGCATGTAGATCAGGTAAAATTTATGGCGCCACTGGAATCGAAGATCATGACATACGGTCATCCACATTCTCATACTAAAGCCCTGCCTGTCACATCAATAAATATTTGTTCAAGAGTTGCTTCTAAGGAATGAATCGTTTCGATTTTTTCATCACGTATAAGGTTCATAAATTGCTGATTCCCCGCAAGCCCATCCATAGAAAAATGTTCGGTTATCCGATCATGCTGCTTTAAATATTCAATTCGAACACTGTTTTGGCCATGTCGCAGTCTTAGCTCTCTAGGAGAATCAATAAGCTTAATCTGACCATCGACAATAAAAGCAACACGGTCGCAAAGCTCCTCGGCTGCTTGCATGTTATGCGTTGTGATGACAATGGTAGTGCCTGCAGCTTTCCTCTCCAAAATCAACTCTTTCATCCGCTTTGCATTTACGGGATCAAGGCCGGAGGTCGGTTCGTCGAGAAACAAAATATTTGGCTGATGCAGCAATGCACGACAAAAATTCAACCTCATCTTCATGCCTTTGGATAGCTGCGAAACCTTCATATTCGCTGCATCCTGCAGCCCGACCTGGGAGAGGAGCTGCATAGGGTCCAAGGTAACGCCTGCATAAAGAGAACGAAACAATTTTAAGTTTTCAAGGACTGTAAACTTGCTGTAGAAGTTGGGGAATTCAAAAGCAACGCCGATTTGTTCATAGTAGTCGGGACCAGTGCTCTTGATTTCATGATCCAAAACGCGCACACTGCCTGCGTAACCTTTGAGTGCACCGATTAATATTTTTTGCGTGGTGCTCTTTCCAGCACCTGATGGACCGAGAAAACCAAATACTTCTCCCGGCGCGATTGAAAAGGTAAGGCCGTGCAGAATCGTATTTGTTGTACCGGGATACCTGTACTCAAGCTGGTTCACTTCGATCATTTGATAATTTCGCCTCCTAAATCACGCTTTGCATACATACCTTCCGCAACAATATCAAGCATAAATGAAATGGTATCGGAATAAATGCCTGGCCCGATTTCTTGCTTATGCAAGGTAAGAAGGACAAGCGCTCTAATCATACTGACGATAAGCTCAGGCTTTGTATGAGCGAGAATGCCAGCTGCCTGCCAATGGTGAATAATTGGCATTAAGGCATCTGCATCATCCGAGAAATTATGTTCCAAGAGCTCTGGAGGCAGCTTGCGTACAAGCTGAGCAAATTCACCTTCCAAATACATTTGACGAACCAAAGGGCTTTCGCCTAATAGACGGAAGGATTCAATAAGAAATTGATGAATACTCTCTTTGGTTACGAGTTCACTCCGATTTAACGAAGCAAGCAGACGATTGCGAATTAAAGCCTCCTCTTCAAGCAGAATGTGATAAAAGAGCTCCTCCTTCGAATTGAAGAACATATAGAAGGAGCCTTGTGCAATGCCGCAAGCTTTCGTTAAATCTTCAATGCTTGTTTTGCGAAGACCAGCAGCTTCGAAGCAGCGTTTGCCCTCTTCGAACAGCTTTTTGCTAATCCATTGTTTCTCTTGCTCACTGAATTTTTTGGGCATATGGATTCTCTTTTCTTTTTATGATTTTATGAATAATTTTATTTTATATTCACAATAAGCGATAAAGGAGATTTCAGTCAAGCATAATAAAAGAGCAGTACCCAAGTAGAGGATACTGCCCTTATTTTGAAATCTTAGAAAGCAGATCATTTGCCGCTGTTATCTTATATTTCTCTGCCAAAGCGGCTAGTATCAGCTTCAGCGTCGCCGTGAAATTCTGCTTTTGCCAACTTTAATGGAAGGTTTAGACGTTCGCGGCTTGGTGAATACTTTGCTTGTGCTATTCTTTTGCTTATTGTCTTTCACAATCTTGTCTTTGGTCGCTGGCTTTGTCGTAATTTTATTCGTGCTTTCTTTGGAGGAGGAGGAAACACCCGCCTCTTTGGAGCGTCTCATGACCGAGCCGGTACGATTAACGGTAACTGGCGGTGCAAGCTTCTTATCATCAACAGTAGGTATGCGGTACGTTGTCTTAGGCTTGTATGTATCCTTTGACGAATAACCTCGGTATTTGCCGCTGCCGTATTTGCCCTTATCAAACAGATCATCAAGAACACTCGCGATTAAATAGGCTTGGAGAAAGCTTGAGCTATAATTCTGACGTACATATTCCGTTGAGTTAATTTCGATTAGTGTATCTTCCGGTGCATCAGGAGCCTGCTGCAAATCGATGACTTCATCGGAATAGACGAGAAACATCCGCTCAGTACTTGTCTCGCTCTGCTGCTTCGGTTTACGCTGCTCGTTAAAGTCTGAAGCGACATCAGGAACGGAACGATTTGCGGCACGATAGACGTAAGAGGTTTGATTGCCAGAGCCGTTGACTGATTCTAACGGGTACTGCTCCTTAACCGTATCTGAAATGGTGCATGCTGTGAGAAGCGGGATGATAAAGCTAAGCAGAAGCAGGTATTTCAAAGATTGATGCCACCATTTGTTCATCGTTATCCTCCTAGCCGCCGCGCAGCACGCGAACATCTGCAGGCAGCACGCTTTCTCCTTCATAGAGCATGAAGCGCCCGTTTTGCCATTCGATACGAAGCAGCTTCATATCATCCGATTGATATTGCCAGACAGACTGTTCGCCTCCCTGCATGTATGGCGTTTTGCCGGCCGCTGTAATTAAACCGGAGAATTGCTCCTCCATATGATAGGTACGTTCATCCAGCTCCAAAATGGTAGGCACCTCGTCAATCGATTCCAAGCGCCCGTCTATAGAGTCATAAAGCGCGAATACGGTTCTTTCTCGTTCCTCTATCGTTAAATAACGAATGGTTATGCCATCCTGAAGCGTTAGGACAATCGCGTTGCGTGCACGATTATGAGTTCTGCCTGTGACGTTATAGGTTATTAAGGAAACCTCACAAGCATCGCCAGGTGACAATGTCATTATGCTCTTCTCAGCAATGGGCGGCGGAGAAGCAGCAATCAGGTTTTTGATCCGTTTGAACAAGCTCATCGTATATACTCCTTCTGAATAATTAGATAGACCCGATAATTAGTGCACCTGCAACATGCAGAGAGCCTGCAAATAATGCGTAATTGACTTTACCCTCATGAATACCTTGCTCCAGCTTCATACCGCTGATAGCGATGACGATTTTCTCTACGATCAACTCTAGTATGAGCAGCAACACGAAGGAGATGAGCGAGATGAGTAGAGCTTCCCACATTTCACTTGATTTACTGATGGATTGGGACAATATGTACGCTTGAGCAAATAATTTGAGTACGAAGCGAGTCGTTACCGCGGTATTTCCTTTTTTAATTTCCTGCAAATCATTGTACTTCGTAAAACGCGAGTCTAAAAACATGATGATGATTAACAAAATAGCTCCAGCACCTGTCCAAATTGGAATTCGAATAAGGTCAATCCAAGACATCGTCAGTTCCTCCAATGGTCCAATTTATAAAAAAGACCGCTTCCGTTAAAACCGGTCCTCCGATTCGTAACATAAGCGGCCACACTAGATAATATTTATGAAGTGACTAAGCTATTACTGTTTCTCGTATTGCTTCATCAAGGCGGCAAGCTCATCATCGACCGCTTTATCCTTGCCGAGCTTCTCAAACTCAGCATCAAGCGATTTTCCTTTGGCGCTCAATTCGTTGCTGGCTTCAGCTTGCGCTTCCATTTGCAGCATCTTCTCTTCCATACGCTTCATGCCTGAAGCAGCAGAATCGGTTCCGAAGCCAGACATTGCTTTATTGATTTCCGTTTGTGCCTTGGCTGCGTTGTAACGAGCGACGAGTGTCTCACGTTTGTTTTTAAGCTCAGTGAGCTGCTGGCGCATCTCATCCAACTTGCCGCGTAGATTGTCTGCGAGCAATTTATTCTGATCGAAGCTCGTTTTGTACTCCGTTGATTTTTGTTCGGCTGTTTTCTTCTCTTCCAAGGCACGACGAGCGAGCTCAATGTTTTGCGCTTGTGCTGCCAGATGGGCTTGCTCACTGCGCTTCTCTACCAGCTGTGCTTGCTCTTCATAAAGCTGCTTGAATTTTTTCTCAATGGCAATTTGTGCTGCGACTGCTTTCTCGGCATCGGCTAGATCCTCTTGCATGTCGCGAATATATTGATCGGTCAACTTAACAGGGTCTTCCGCTTTCTCAATTAGAGCATATACATTCGATAAAGTTAGATCACGCAGTCGTTTAAATATGGACAATGAAATCCCTCCTAGAATCGTAGTACGCATAAGTCATAATACGCGAAGAGCAAGCGAGTCGTTGCAAGTAAATGCAGAATCGGTGCCATTCGCGTTTATATTTAAAGAAATGCTACAATAAACCAAAATGATCACCTGTATGAGAAGAAAAGAGGGAGCATAACCATGGAAAATAGCAAAACTGGAACGGAGCGGTTTAAGCGATTTATTTTGAACAATAAATTCGTATTATTTCTGCTTGTTTTGTTGCTTGTGGGACTGAACATTATGGTACTGACGAAAATTTCATACATTTTCACGCCTTTAACTGTGCTGCTCAAGACCTTGCTGCTGCCGGTCATATTGGCGGGAATAGCTTATTACTTACTTAATCCAGTCGTCGACTTCTTAGAACGAAAGGGAGTCAAACGGATATATTCTATTATTATGCTGTTTCTGGTTGGAGCAGGACTGATTACAATTTTGCTGGTCATCGTCATTCCATTATTAAATGGGCAAGCCGTGAGCTTCGTGAACAGCTTCCCTAAATATGGCGAGCAATTGCGGGTTAAATTTGAGCAGTTTATGGATAGCGCTGGATTTATTCAAGTACAAGAGTGGTTTAATTTAAATCCGGAGAAGCTGACGTCCAATATTACAGAGCAAGCCACGTCCATTTTGAATGGAACGTTAACTAGCGTGGGTTCCTTTGTGGGAGCACTTAAAGAGGTTATTCTTGCGATATTGACGCTTCCATTTATTTTGTTCTATTTGCTAAAAGACGGGAAAAAGCTGCCGGAAACGATCGTTAGTGTCCTGCCTAACAAGCTTCAGCCGCACACGAAACGAATTATGGCAGAGATGAACGGACAAGTCAGCAGCTATATTCGAGGTCAAATTATAGTGAGCTTCTGTATTGGGCTGCTATTATATATCGGTTACTTAATTATTGGCCTTGAGTACTCACTTGTGCTTGCGCTGGTAGCTGCGTGCACAAGCGTTATTCCGTATCTAGGACCTGCCATTGCGATTACACCAGCTTTAATTGTCGCTATGGTGACTTCGCCTGTCATGCTCCTGAAGATGGTGGTTATATGGACGATTGTTCAATTAATCGAAGGCAAGTTCATCTCGCCGCAAATCATGGGCAAAACGCTGCATATTCATCCGATTACCATTATTTTTGTTATTTTGACAGCAGGCAACTTGTTTGGCCTTGCAGGGATTGTACTTGCGGTACCGGGGTATGCAGTCATCAAGGTCGTTGTAATTCATCTGTTCGAATGGTTTAGAAGCCGCTCCATTCTCTATGAAGAAGATAAGAAAGGCGAAAACGTGCTATAATAACCGATTTCGCTTAAGCAGCTTGAAATATATAAATACAATACCGAAAGCCAGCAGGTAGGATAAAAAGGTATACCCTATATTCCAGCCGTTGCCGTAGGTTACTTTGCCAAAGATTAGAGCCATAAACTCAAGCAGTGTAGTGCCCAGTACGAACAAGAACAAGATTAGCATGGTTAATACGGGGCGTGAATTGATCAACCAGATCATAAAGCATGCTAGCAGCGGGTAAAGACCGATATCAAGCGGCAAAGCGGAAACGGACTCGTCATTGGGGATAAGAGGCGTGAAATCCCAAAACTTTAATTGAAAACCAATTGAGTTAATGACTAAAGAGGAGACCGCTCCGATAGGGAAAATAAGAAGCAAGGTTTTGGGGCTTTTTATGCCCAAATATATACCGGCAATCCAAGGAACAAAGAACCCAAATATAATGTTGATAAGCATTATAAGTTCCTTTCTTGAACATTTTTTATTAGAATGTCCTGAATCCAGTTCAGCATGCGTAAAAAAAGAAAAAAGGAAGGMGCCAAGTGCGCCTTCCTCTTTGTTTTAACCTACCTCTGGTTTGAGCAGTCGAATGGGTGGACCAATCGTCAGCTCAACTTTATTGATGCGATGTTTGCTTACTTCACGAACGGTAAAGGTCAAATTATGAAAGCCAAATTGTTTACCTGGCTTAGCTTCTTCCATTTCACTGTACAGCCAGCCGCCGACCGTATCGACCTCTTCATGCTCAAGCTCAGCTCCTATGAGGTCGCCCAGCTCAGTAAGCGATACCTTGCCATCCAGCATATAAGAGGTATCCGACAGCATCTCAATATCTTTGCGTTCATCGGCATCAAATTCATCTCTGATGTCGCCGACAATTTCCTCCAAAATATCCTCAATCGTTACAAGGCCGGAAGTGCCGCCATACTCATCTACGACGATCGCAAAGTGCACACGCTCCTGCTGCATCCGTTTTAGCAATGTCTTGACAGGCATCACCTCGGATACGGACATGACAGGCTGTATAAGTGTTTGCAAATCAATTTCTTTGTTTACTTGATATTGAAGAAACAATTGCTTCGTGTTGATCATCCCGACGATATGGTCTTTGCTGTCGCCGGCAACAGGGAAGCGGGTATACTGTTCCTTGCGAATGATATCCATGTTTTCTTGCAGCGAATTGTTCTTATATAAGACGATCATATCTGTACGCGGAACCATAATTTCTTTAGCTAAAATTTCATCAAAAGCAAAGATCCGATTTACGTAGCCATATTCCGTATTGTTGATTTTACCGCTCTCTAAGCTGTCTGTTAAAATAATTTGAATTTCTTCTTCGGAATGGGCATTCTCATGCTCCTTCGCCGGCTTTAAGCCAAATAAACGAACCAACGCATTGGCAGATCCATTCAAGACCCAGATAAAAGGGTACATGACTTTGTAGAAAAAAATAATCGGTTTTACAACAGCGAAGCTGACAAGCTCTGCCTTCTGGATGGCAATGCTCTTAGGAGCAAGCTCACCAACCACCACATGGATAAATGTGATGAATAGAAAGGCGATTAGAAATGACAAAATGTGACTCAAATTACTGTTTAGATTCCATTGCTCGAATAGAGGGAGAAGCAGTTTTTCAACGGTAGGTTCTCCTAACCAACCAAGTCCGAGCGCTGTAATTGTAATGCCAAGCTGACAGGCAGATAGGTAACCATCCAAATTGCTTACAACACGTTGAACGGCAATTGCGTTTTTCTTGCCTTCAACGACTAACTGGTCGACACGGCTGGAACGAAGCTTAATGATTGCAAATTCAGTAGCTACGAAAAAAGCGGTTAACACAATTAGTAAAGCAACTAATAGCAGATTAAGTCCTATACCCATAATAAATGTTCACAATCCTTCTTATTCGTATTTAATTGATGTTATTTAATAGTACGAACTTTCTGCCAATTCATCAAACCGCTGAAAAAGGGTTATACGGCTGCAAAAGCTCAATTTTACCGATTTAGAGAAGCCAGTAGAACAATATTAGCCGATACCTAGCGATTACGAGATTATTTGTCTGGTTTAATGAATAGTTCTTATGAACTCGAAATGAATAAAAAAAAGAACGGCAGCAGGCCGTCCAGTTTTTGAAATATAAGAAAGGATATGATTTGCAGCGACTTACCTTATATTTCGTAGTCTAGGCGATATTAAAACTTATTTGCCTGCTGCTCTGACCACTCACCGATGACAGGCAGCTTATTCAGCTTCCCTTGCAGCGTGAGCAGCATGAGGCCAATCCATGCAATGAAAGCGGCTAGACCGAGCAATATCCCTAGCAGCCAACCAATTATCGGGATAAAGCCTAACAAAATATTAGCGGCGATGAAAGCGACCGATAAGACGATAGACTGTACAGCATGCAATCTAACGAAGCGGCTCTTCTTCTCTAGCACAAGGAATATAATGCCGGTTATAAAACCTGCCAGGTAGCAAAGCAAGCCTGCTACTTTCGGATCAAGTCCCGTTGATGAGCTGTCTGGCTGTAAGGATGGAGGTTGATTCAAGAGATTCACCCTTTCTATTTTACCTATACTTGCAATGATTGTATTCGTCATACATTTTCAGTAGACCTCTTTATTTTATAAAATATTATCCAAAATTGGTATCAAAACTTTGTAAAAGGTTTGTAACCTGTTTCGACAAATTATCGTCTAAACTAAAGAATGCGTATTTATAAAAGAATTGATAAGATAGGAGAAGTCATCATATTATGAATAAAATGAATAAACGTAGATGGTTAATTGCTGCATCAGCTGCAGTAGTGCTTCTTGGTGTTGTTGGTTTTTTCAACAGAGGAACATTGGCTATGCTAGGGTTTGATTGGTTTCTGGAAGGTCAGGTCAAGAAGCAGCTCGAGCAATCTTATAAACCTATCGATGGACGGGAACCCGTTCCAGTGAGTACAATTAATAAGAAACAAGATCCATTCTCCATCCTGCTGCTCGGCATTGACCAACGCGGCAAGGAGACTGGACGGTCGGATACGATGATCTATACGGTCGTTCGTCCAAATGACGGCGAGATGCTCATGGTTTCCATACCGCGTGATACGTATGTAGATATCGTCGGTAAAAATAAAGAGGACAAGATTACGCATGCATACGCTTTTGGCGGTGCGGGAATGGCAATGAACACGGTTGAGAAGTTTCTAGACACACCTATTCAATATTACGCTTCAATTAACTTTGAAGGATTCCGCAACGTGATCGACACGCTTGGCGGAATTTCGCTTCCTATTGAAGAGGATATTGTGAACAAAGATGCTGATCATGAGAAATTTGTCATTAAAGCTGGCCAGGAAACTTACAACGGTAAGGATACACTGAACTATGTTCGTTATCGTGAGGATGCTGGCGGCGATATCAATCGTACAGAGCGTCATCAGATTTTCTTGAATCTTCTTATGGATAAAGCGAAACAAATGAATCAATGGTCCAAAATTCCTGAGCTTATGGATATTATGGGCGATAATTTCAGTACAGATATGCGTCCGCAGCAGCTAGTCGATTTAGGTCAAATCATGCTCATGGCGAAGGATCGCAAAATCTACAGCCATTCGCTGCTTGGTGACGGACATCGCTTGAAGAGCGGCGGAGCTTGGTATTATTTTGCCGATGAAGAAGATTTGTCGAAGGTGCAGACCATGATCAAAAACTGGTTAGATGCAGATACCCCTGCTTCCAGCTTAATATTGCCTGATAAGTACAATGAAGATAAGGTCAAAGATGTAGGTGCATTATCAAGCAGCGAAACGACGACTAAGCAGCCTTAATGCTGCTTGCTCCGCTCCGTCTTGCTGCTTTAGGACCAATGGGAATGGAAGAGCAAACGGAACGGAGTGGTTTAAGAAAAATGAATATCGCGTTTTTTTTGTTGCCGAAGCAAGAGGTTGTGTGTGTTACTCAGGATGTAACGTTAAGACAAACGCTAGAGCGTATGGAGTATCATCGCTATACGGCGGTTCCTATCATTAATGATGATGGCGGTTATGCAGGTACGGTTACGGAAGGCGATTTGTTATGGTATTTTAAAAATCATGCCGACTTATCACTGGAACAAACCAATAAGGTGAAGCTAATCGATGTGCCGCTTCGAATGAACAACAAGACGGTACGAATTGATGCCAATATGGATGATTTGATCTCGCTGGCGAAGGTGCAAAACTTTGTACCGGTTGTCGATGATATGAACCGTTTTATTGGCATTGTACGCAGAAGTGAAATCATTGATTACTGCCAAAAAATTATTATGGAGCAGCATAATGTGCTTCAGGATAAATAAGAAACGGCAGCGATTGGGATTGTCTTCAGGTACTATTTTCAAACTAGGCAGGGCAATATAATAAGCAATAAGACGGAATAAGCTTGCTGTTCCGTCTTTTTCTTTTATAGGAAGCGCCTAAGCGGACGTTTCGACTAAAGAGTGAGCCTGCTGGAATGTGCGTGATATGTTTAGCTTTTATGCTATAATGAGTTGTAAAAGTTTCGTAAGAAACCAGATTATATAAGCAAGAGGTGAACGGTTTGAGAACCGGCTTGAAACCAGTGCTGTGGAGCTTTGCGGCACTCCTTTTATTATTGTCCCTTCTAGTACCGCTATTTAACGTAATTACCATGCTGCTGCTTATGGTGCCGTATGTCGTGCTGTATACGATACTGTCGCCAAAATCTTTTGTGCTGCATCTGCTTCCGGTATGGGCGCTGGCATTTATTATCGGCGGGCCAGCTACACTTATTATCGGATTATTTTTCCTCATACCGTCTATTGTGATGGGTCACTTGTTTATGAAACAAGCACCTGCCTCTAAGGTACTTCGGACGGTCAGCGTCGTTGTGTTGGCGCAGTTGATGCTGGAGCTGATTATATTCCAGGCATTCCTGAATATATCACTCATCAAAGAGATTAGGACGTTCATAAGGTCAACCGTGGATGAGTTGATGACGAAGCAGCTGCTTCCCGCAGGATGGAATTCGGATTTAACGGAAGTTGTAGCTCGTACGATGGTTAATTCTATTCCTGTAACGTTCATCATTATCGCCTTCACAGTCACTGCAATTACGCAATTTGTAGCTCGCAGAGCTGTAAAGTGGAGTGGCGGCCCTGAAGTGCCTAGGTTTACGCGTGCCAAAGATTGGCGTTTGCCTCGTATACTCGTTGTGCTTTATTTAATTACTTATGTAATCGAGCTGTTCTCGTCGACGACGAGCGATTCTTTTTTTGCAGTGGCTTTGATGAACTTGGTACCTCTGCTTAGTTATGTTTTTGCGTTTCAGGCTGTCGGATTTTTCTTTTTCCTTGCTCATCAGCGAGGATGGAACAAAGCGGTACCGATTCTTATTGCGATTCCGGTGCTATTGATCCCGCCGCTTAGCTTGATCGGCGTGCTGGATACTRCTTTTCCAATCCGCAAGTCGTTTACGAAACCATAGCACAGGAGCGGATAGGAAATGCCGAAGTTTTTGGTTACACGATGGCACGGAATGCATCAAATGTGGGCCTTTGCATTGATGGTGCTCATGTCAGTGGGACTTGCATGGTTCGAGTGGCTGCTTGGGCTGCTCGGATTACTGCTCACGGCCTTGGTATTGTTTTATACCATAATGGCAGAACGTGCTTTCCGCAAAGATTTGAAATCGTATCTAGGCACGTTGTCCTACCGGGTTAAAAAGGCAGGAAACGATGTCGTCAGCGAGCTTCCTTTCGGAATTATTTTATATAACGAAGATCGTATGGTGGAATGGCATAATCCTTATATTGCTAATATGGTGGAGCGGGAAACCGTCATTGGCGTTCCGCTTGCGGAGCTTTTCCCGTCATTGCAGCAAGTGAAGGAACGCGAAGGAACGATTGAAGCTACAGTAGGCTCGCAAGTTTACCAGCTGATCTTCAAGCAGAAGGAACGCATTCTTTATGTGAAGAACATTACGGATTTGTGGCAGCTTGGCCGCAAATACGATGATGAGAAGCTCGTTATCGGCATTGTAATGATCGATAATCTTGAAGAAGTTACGCAGGGTCTCGACGATCACCAGCGCAGCTCTATGCTCTCGAAGGTGACGACGGAAATTACCGAGTGGGCTCAAAAGTATCATATTTATTTGAAGAGGCTCACGTCGGATCGTTTTCTGCTCGTAACGGATCAAAAAACGTTAAAGCAGCTTGAACAGTCTCGTTTTGTCGTGCTGGACGAGGTTAGAGATATTACCGGCGATCACAAAATTCCGGTTACGCTGAGCATCGGTTTTGCGGCAGGGGCTGAGCATATAATCGAGCTCGGCCAATGGGCGCATATGAGTCTTGATATCGCGCTCGGACGAGGCGGCGACCAAGCAGCGGTGAAGGTTGGCAGTCGGCAATCCTTCTATGGCGGCAAGTCGAATGCGGTGGAGAAACGGACACGCGTGCGCGCACGGGTGGTCGCACATGCATTACGTGATCTGATACGCGAGAGCCATAACGTAGTCATTATGGGGCACAAAATGCCCGATATGGATGCGATTGGAGCAGCTATCGGTGTTATGAAAGCGGCGCAGCTGTTCGGCAAGGAAGCTTATATTGTATTAGAAGGCGTAAATCCAGCCATTCAGAAAATGATGGAGCTCATCCGCGAAGACGAGAAGCTGTCCAGACGCTTTGTCTCACCAGAGCAGGCCTCGGCATTGATCACACCTCAGACGCTCGCTGTCGTTGTGGATACGCACAAGGTATCGATGGTGAAGGAGCCTAAGCTGCTTACACAGACCGACCGTATTGTTGTCGTCGACCATCACCGCCGCAGCGAGGAATTTATCGCGAATGCGATATTAATTTATATGGAGCCTTACGCTTCATCAACATGTGAGCTCGTAACGGAGCTGCTGCAATACATCCATGATCGAGTTGTACTTGATGTACGGGAATCAACAGCTTTGCTTGCCGGTATTACGGTGGATACAAAGAGCTTCTCGCTTCGCACGGGTGCGAGAACGTTTGAAGCGGCATCATTCCTGCGCCGTAATGGGGCAGATTCGATGATGATTCAGCGGATGCTGAAAGAGGATCTTGAGGAATACGTGCGCAAAGCCGAGATTATTAAGCATGCTGAGGTGCTTTATGAGCATGTCGCCATTGCAGTAACCGAAAGCGGTCGTAAATATTCGCAGCTGCTCATCGCACAATCAGCGGATACGCTGCTGAATATGACGGATATACTCGCTTCCTTCGTTATCGGAGAGCGCCAAGATGGACTTATTGGCATTAGTGCGCGTTCACTAGGCCATATGAATGTACAGGTCGTCATGGAGAGAATGGGCGGAGGCGGACATTTGACGAATGCTGCCGCTCAGCTGGAAGGCTCTGTGGTGGAAGTAGCGGAGCGTTTGAAACAAGTGTTAGAAGAAATTGAAAAGGAAGAGGGGTTATTTGAATGAAAGTAATCTTTTTGCAGGATGTTAAAGGACAAGGGAAAAAAGGGCAAGTAAAGGATCTGTCCGAAGGGTATGTACGTAATTTTCTATTGCCGCAAGGGCTTGCGAAGCTGGCATCCGACGGCAACCTGAAGACGCTTGAAGTACAGCATGCTTCTGAGCAGAAGCGCAAGGATAAAGAAAAGCAGGACGCGCAAGAGCTAGGCAAGAAGCTTGAAGAGATGACCATCGTAATTAAGACAAAAGCAGGCGAGGGCGGCAGACTATTTGGTGCCATTACGAGCAAACAAATTGGCGAAGCATTAGCGGCGAAAGGCATTAAAGTAGATAAACGCAAAATCGAGCTTGATGATCCAATCCGTACGCTGGGTGTTACACAAGTCGTTGTGAAGCTTCACCCTGAAGTGAAAGCAAAGCTGAACGTGCAGGCGTCTGAAGAATAGAGAAGTCTAAAGCATAAGCCAAGGTTTGTTACAGAACCTTGGCTTATGCTTACGAAGTAGGTTTTTTTGAAAAACTTAGCTATATGCTTACGATGTAGGTTTTCTTCGAAAACCTAAGTGTATGCTTACGAAGTAGGTTTGCTACGCAAACCTTTTAGGAGGGGCCCATGAGCACTGAATTGATGTTTGATCGTGTTCCACCGCAAAACTTAGAAGCGGAACAAGCTGTTATCGGAGCGATATTGCTGCAATCAGAAGCCTTGATTACAGCGATGGAGCGCGTGCGCAGTGAAGACTTCTACAGCGGTCCTCACAGACAAATATATGAGGCGATGGTTGAAATCGCGGAGAACAACCAGCCGGTTGATCTCGTGACCTTGACTGCGCATTTGCAGGATCAGCATTTGCTTGAGGAAATTGGCGGAGTCAGCTATTTGGCGAAGCTTGCCAACTCGGTGCCAACCGCAGCAAACGTTGACTACTATGCACAAATTGTAGAAGAGAAGTCGATGCTGAGGCGCCTTATTCGCACAGCAACAAACATCGTATCCGATGGTTATGCGAATTCGGAGGATGTAGGTGTACTTCTCGGAGATGCAGAGAAACAAATTCTCGAAATATCGAATCGCCGCTCCGGCAGCGGGTTCATCTCCATTAGAGACGTATTAATGGAGGTATTCGAGAAGGTAGAGCAGCTGTACCAGGATAAAGGCGGCACAACAGGCATTCCATCCGGATTTACCGATCTGGATCGGATGACGGCCGGCTTCCAGCGAAGCGACTTGATCATCGTTGCTGCCCGTCCTTCTGTAGGTAAAACGGCATTCGCGCTTAACGTTGCACAAAATGTCGGCGTTCGCGCACGCGAGACCGTCGCGATCTTTAGTCTGGAGATGTCAGCGGCACAGCTTGTACAGCGTATGATTTGCGCAGAAGCAAATGTAGACGCCCAGCGGATGCGGACAGGGCACCTTGAAGGCGATGACTGGGAAAAGCTGACGATGGCGATAGGGTCGCTTTCGGAGGCACAAATCTTTATTGATGATACACCGGGCATTACGGTCGCAGAAATTCGCGCCAAATGCCGTCGCTTGAAGAAGGAAAAAGGGCTAGGCATGATCATGATAGACTATTTGCAGCTCATCTCCGGCCGCGGCAAAGCGGGTGAGAATAGGCAGCAAGAGGTATCCGAAATTTCACGAACACTGAAGCAAATTGCGCGTGAGCTTGAAGTTCCCGTTATTGCACTTTCTCAGCTAAGCCGGGGCGTTGAGCAGCGGCAAGACAAACGTCCGATGATGTCCGACCTTCGGGAATCGGGATCTATCGAGCAAGATGCTGATATCGTATCGTTCCTTTACCGGGATGATTATTACGACAAAGAGTCTGAGAAAAAAGATATTATCGAGATCATTATCGCTAAGCAGCGGAATGGACCGGTAGGCACGGTTGAGCTCGTGTTTCTCAAAAAGTACAATAAATTCGTAAGTATCGACCGCGCGCATCAAGATCCGATGCAAGCGTCGTGAATATCCGAACAATTGCATGTGTAGTTATGCAATTGTTCGTTTTTCGTTTGACTTCTCGATGTTGGACTGCTACACTATTAATGCTGTCTTTTGACTTGTGACACGGGCCCTTTTATTAAAGGTTTGCTGGTGTATAAAGCATTGGGACGGTAATTTTCGGTGCTTATAAACACCGGACGGGGGTATAATTATGTCTACGGTTGTTGTAGTTGGTACACAGTGGGGAGACGAAGGTAAAGGCAAAATCACTGATTACTTGGCAGAGGGAGCCGACGTCGTCGCTCGTTACCAAGGAGGAAACAATGCCGGACACACCATCCTTATTGATAACAAAAAATATAAATTGACGATGATTCCATCGGGTATTTTCAATCATGATAAAACTTGCGTCATCGGTAACGGAATGGTTATTAATCCGGAAGCTCTGATTGACGAAATTAACTATATTCACGAAAATGGCTTCTCTACTGATAATTTGAAAATTAGCGATCGCGCTCATGTCATTATGCCTTATCACCTTGTGCTTGACGGTCTTGAAGAGGATCGTAAAGGCGATAATAAAATCGGCACAACTCGCAAAGGGATCGGCCCTTGCTACATGGATAAAGCGGCACGCAACGGCATTCGTATTGCTGATTTGATGGATGCTGAGGAATTTGAATCCAGAGTTCGCAGCATCATCATCGAGAAAAACCAATTGATTGAGCAAGTATATGGCGGAGCGCATCTTAATGCGGATTCCATCGTTGCGGACTATCTTGGTTATGCAGAGGTGCTTCGCAAATATGTAACAGATACTTCTGTTATTCTAAACGATGCGATCGATGCAGGTCAGAAGGTTTTGTTCGAAGGCGCTCAGGGCGTTATGCTTGATATTGACCAAGGAACTTATCCGTACGTAACATCATCCAACCCGTCAGCTGGCGGAGTTTGTATCGGTTCTGGCGTTGGCCCGTCAAAAATCCAGCAAGTTATTGGTGTTGCTAAAGCATACACAACTCGTGTAGGCGATGGTCCTTTCCCAACAGAGCAAGACAACGAAATCGGTCAAATGATTCGTGACAAAGGCCATGAATACGGTACAGTAACAGGTCGTCCACGCCGCGTTGGCTGGTTCGATACGGTAGTTGTTCGCCATGCACGCCGCGTTAGCGGTATTACAGGTCTTTCTCTGAACTCGCTAGACGTTCTTACAGGCCTTGAAACAGTTAAAATTTGCACAGGCTACAAATTGCGCGGCGAAGTGATTGATACTTACCCAGCAAGCCTCAAAATGGTATCAGAGTGCGAAGCGATTTACGAGGAGCACCCAGGTTGGTCAGAGGATATCTCTGGCGCGAAAACACTTGAGGATCTTCCAGTGAATACACGCAATTACTTGAACCGTGTATCCGAGCTTACAGGGATTCCAATTGCAATCTTCTCCGTTGGCCGTAACCGCGAGCAAACAAATCCGGTTCGTCCGATTTACGAATAAAATGTTTTTTACAAAGGATGGCCTGCGGGCCATCCTTTTTTTTGTATATAAAAATGTTGAAAACTCGCTTTAAAACACTCATTTATAGGAAATTAATAGAGTGTAGAAGAATGGTTGCCCCTAATGTTGACCATAATGATATATAACAGATTATGGCAATTGCAGCTGCTAAATAACAATTTGTCAGCTGCTGGACGAAGGGATTGGTGCGGCAATGTTGAAAAAAGTAGAATGGCTGGCGAAAATTGTAGCAGCAGGATTAATCGTAAGCTTCTTATCCATTTGGACGACGGGATATATTGTAACCAGCTATGTGGAAACGATATTAAAACAATTCAATTTACCGCTTGAAGTGCCGCCGATGGCAATGTCAGGCGTATGGGGCAAGCTATGGGGAGCAGATCCGCTAGTAACGACGGATATTGCAGATAAAGAAGAGAAAAAGACTATAGATGATGGTGAGGATACTCCAGCAACAGATGCAGGTGGAAATGAGCAGGCTGATCCACCGGCAGCCATCGACGCCTTTGGCCAAGCAACGGATGCTCCGCTTACCGATATGGGCATTGGCGGGGGCACTGAAGCAGGAAGTGGCGCAAAACCCGAAGATGGCAGTGTTGAAGAGGGAACAGCTGGTGTTGATGATACCGAGACAGCGATGACAACGGATGATTTGACTGAGGTAAAGGATCAAATGAGCGATGAGGATAAGGAAAAATTATTCAGTCTGCTTATGACAAAATTACCGCAAGAATCGTGGCAAACGATCTCTCAATATATCGAAAACGGGCTGACAGAACAAGAGTTGACAGAGATTCAACAAATAATGGCACAGCACCTCGACAAGACCGAATATGGGCAAATGATGGAGATTCTGAAAAAATATTAATATTGTGAATAGGGTGTAAAGGTTGCTCCAATTGTTGGGCATATGTTACAGTATTAGGCGAACGATCCGACAGGATAATTCGTCTTTTTTTATGTCGGAATTCGGAAAAAAAGTTGCATTAGCGCGAAAAGGAGACAATCATGACCGTTTTCAGGGACAAGGGTCGGATTCAGAAAGTATGGAATCAAGCGATTCAGTACTTTCGGCATGACCGATCGCAACAACTGGATGGCAAGACACAGCAACAATCCGCAAGTGATCAGGCAAACAAGCCGTTTTGGCGAAAAAAGCCGGTTCAGTTAGCGGGCGGGGCGCTCGTACTCCTCACAGTAGCCGGATTTAGCGGAATCCAATATGTTCAAGCAAACACAGTCGAATTTTATAACGTATATATGAATGGAACAGCCGTTGGAACCGTAAGTGATCCACAAGAAGTAGAGCAGCTAGTTTTGCTGGAAACCGAAGAGGTTCAGCAAGCTAACCCGGGCATTAACATGGTGCTTGATACAGGAACAATTACCTATGAGCCTGATCATGCATTCAAAGGAACTCCAGAAACTGCTGATACGCTGGACAAGCTTGAAGGGTTGTTTACCTCTCATGCGGTTGGTGTCGAAGTGAAGGTTGATGGAAAAGTCATCGGCATAGTGAAAGACCAACAGACAGCAGATGAAGTTTTATTGCGTGTGCAAAGCAAGTTTGCACCAAAGCTTGCCGCAGTGAAGAAGGAAGCAAAGGAAGTGAAGTCGCTTTCGTTCAATGCAAAAGATGCAAAGCCGCCAGCGCTTGATTCAAAGGCAGCCTCTAAGCAGCCTGGGCGTGAAGTGACAGAAGTTGAATTCATTGAAGCGGTAATGATGGAATCAATCGATACCGATCCAGAACAGATCATGGAAGCAGAAGCCATTTATAAGATGCTCGTTCAAGGCAGTATTCAACCAACTAAATATACGGTACAAGCAGGCGATTGCGTAGGCTGTATCGCACAGAAATTTGATATTTCCCCAGAGGTTATTTATAAGAATAACGCATGGATTAAAGATGATAAGATAACGATTGGCGATGTTCTTGATCTAACGGTGCTACAACCGGAGCTCACAGTAAAGACAACAGAGAATTTAGTTGAAGTTGAAACGATTGAACCACCCGTTGAAATTAAGAAAAATGCGAGCATGCGTGTAGGCGAGTCGAAGACAATAGCAAATGGTACGGCTGGCTCTAAACGAATGACTTATCGTATCGTGAAGCAAAACGGTTACGTCGTATCCGAAGAGCTTCTCACGAAAGAAGTAATTAAAGAAGCGACTCCAAAAATTGTTGAACGAGGTACGAAGGTTGTTTTGGGAGAAGGATCAGGACGTTTTGCAATGCCTGTCTCCGGATCTAGAATGACTAGTAAGTTCGGGAAACGCTGGGGACGCATGCATAACGGTATTGACCTTACTGGCAACAAGAACATTCTTGCATCCGATACAGGAAAAGTTGAGTTTGTTGGTACGAAGCCAGGTCTAGGCAAAACGGTTATTATCAATCATAAGAACGGCTACAAAACCGTATACGGTCACCTTAGCTCTTACAATACCAAAGTAGGGGATATTGTTGAGAAGGGTGAAAAGATTGCTATCATGGGCAGTACAGGAAACTCTACTGGCGTTCATTTGCATTTTGAAGTACACAAGGACGGCGTTTTGCAAAATCCATTAAAGTACTTATAACATATACCCATAATTTACTAGAGAGAAACACTTTTGCTATAAGCGAAGTGTTTCTTTTTTTTGCGTATATAAATGTTGTGTATGGACATGGCGTATTTAACTTATTCATGCAGTGATGGCGGACTGAGGAAAAACCTTTCAACATGAGGGAAGTTTCATTGTGAAGCAAGGGATAACAGTGTTAAAATAGAAGGTAATAAAAAGGACAAGCGACGGGCGGGTGTAGCGATGCACGGAAAAATATTAGTGGTCGATGACGAACAGCCGATTGCAGATATTATAAAGTTTAATTTGGAGAAGGAAGGGCATCAGGTTATTTGCGCTTTCGATGGCGGCGAGGCGGTTCGGCTTGCATTCGAGGAGCTTCCTGATCTTATTTTGCTGGACCTGATGCTGCCTGTAAAGGACGGTATGGATGTATGCCGCGAGGTTCGCGCCAAGCTGCAAATGCCAATCATTATGCTGACGGCTAAGGATACGGAAATTGATAAGGTGCTTGGGCTAGAGCTGGGCGCTGATGATTATGTGACAAAACCATTTAGCACAAGGGAATTGCTCGCGCGAGTGAAGGCGCATCTGCGCAGGCAGCAAAAGACAGAAGAAGCTGCAAGCGGTGATCATTCTGGCACTGCCGATCATTCCGCCGAGCAGGAGCAGCAGGGCTTTAAGCTGTTCAACCTATTTGTGGATACAGATATGTATGTCGTTTATAAGGACGGCGTACCGCTTGATCTGACACATCGTGAGTATGAGCTCGTTTATTATATGGCCCGCAACAGCGGCAAGGTGATGACGCGGGAGCATTTGCTTCAAGCCGTATGGGGATTTGAATATTTCGGAGACGTGC
The DNA here is from genome assembly GCF_052113545.1 of Paenibacillus sp. TAF43_2. Lineage (NCBI taxonomy): Bacteria > Bacillati > Bacillota > Bacilli > Caryophanales > Paenibacillaceae > Paenibacillus > Paenibacillus sp. TAF43_2. The sequence continues at coordinate 17,280 of NZ_JBFRDK010000023.1, read as the reverse complement.
GAACGGTTGATGTTACGATTAGAAGATTGCGCGAGAAGATTGAGGATGATCCAAGTCGCCCTGAGTACATTATGACACGGCGCGGTCTCGGCTATATGATGCGCAACTCCAAGTCCGGAGGCTTCGGCCCAGGATGAAGGGCAAAAGTTTTTTTCGCACAATCCAAGTAAAGCTGGTCATCATCTATTTGCTGCTTATATTGGTGGCTATGCAGTTGATCGGTGTTTATTTTATAAGTACGGTCAAAAACTCCTTAATTGACAGCTTCACGAAAAATTTGAAGGAGCAAGCGGATATTTTATCTAAGTTTGCAGCTCCGAGCTTAGCGGCTAAACCAGATACTGAGGGTGATTCTGCGGAAAGCACGACAGAGGATCTTAGTTTGGTCGTTCGCAATCTGTTCAGCATTAGCGGCGCCGAGGTGCAGGTGCTTGATTCGAACGGAAAGATGGTAGCGACGTCCGTTCAAAGCAACGAGACCTATATTGGCCAGAAGAACAAATCGCTTGCTGTAAGCCGGGCACTTCAGAACATTACAGACAATGAGCAAGAAATTATAGATGATGATAATACACGCAAAAAGATGATTGCCCAGCCAGTGACGATTAATGACAACAAGGTGGTTGGGGTTGTATACGTTGTTGCGTCGATGAACGAGCTGTATGAGACCGTCAACAGGGTCAATCAGATCTTTTTCTCAGGGACACTTATTGCGCTTGGTCTCACGGGTGTGCTTGGCATATTGCTTGCTCACACCATTACGAGCCCGATTCAAGGTCTGACGAGGCAAGCAGAGGCGATTTCACAAGGGAAATTTGATCTTCAGGTGCCCGTGCTTGGCGATGATGAAATTGGCAGCTTGAGCGTTGCCTTCAACGATATGACGATTCGGCTGAAAGAAGCTCTATCGGTTAATGAAGAGGAAAATGAAAAGCTGAATTCCGTTCTCTCCAACATGAGCGATGGCGTTGTTGCAGCGGATGAGAATGGCAAGGTCATCGTATGGAATAGGAGAGCACTAGAATTGCTCGACGTACGCTCCTGTGAAGGACTTGAGTTGTCCGAGCTGTTTGATCTATCCGAGGAACGGCTTGAAGAGCTGCAGCAAGGACGCGGTCAGACACTGCTTATTGAACGTGATGAGGATGGGCAGGAGATGAACGATAATGATGAGGGGCTGCTTAAAGTAACATTTACGCCTATTCATCGTCGGGATAAGGGCATTACCGGAACGATAGCTGTCTTGCAGGATGTGACAGAGCAAGAGAAGCTTGAGCAATCGCGGCGTCAGTTCGTCGCGAATGTATCGCATGAGCTGCGTACACCGCTTACTACAATTAAGAGTTATGCAGAAGCACTCAATGACGGTGCGCTGGATGAACGGGAGTTATCCGAGCGGTTTGTTGGCGTTATTCGCAATGAAACCGAGCGGATGATTCGGCTCGTCACGGATCTGCTGCATTTGTCGCGGCTCGATTCAAACCAAGCGCCGCTGCGCCGCAGACAGACAAATGTTCATGACATGCTTGATGAAGTGGCTGATCGTTTCTCATTTCAGCTTAGGCAGAAGTCGATTAAAGCCGCAGTGAGCGTGGATCAAGGGCTGGAGTCCGCTTGGCTGGATCGCGATCAGATCGATCAGGTGCTTGATAATTTATTCTCCAATGCAATCAAATATACGCTGGACGGTGGAACGATTGAATTAACGGCGAAGAAGCCGGCCGATTCGGCATCACTTTCAATTAGTGTGAAGGATACTGGCATTGGAATTCCGAAAAAGGATTTGAATCGTATTTTTGACCGCTTCTATCGTGTAGATAAAGCACGCTCACGCAACATGGGCGGAACAGGCCTTGGACTTTCGATTGCCCGGGAAATTGTGAAGGCACATAGCGGTACGATTTCACTTGATTCCGAGCTAAATGAAGGAACTACGGTTACATTTACTCTTCCACTTCTACAGGAAGGGGGCGAGCTGGCATGAAAGAAAAAATAAAGACAACAACGCTTATCCTGCTGGTCGTGCTTAGTCTCCTTCAAAGCTATTTGCTTGCATACAGCATGCCTGGTCTTGGCGCTACGGTAAGAAGCGATCAGGATTATGTTAACGCAGAGCCAATAGGAAAAGTGACAAGCGTAGAGAGTGTTATTTTTCCAGAAGCGTTAGTTATCCACTTGGGCGGCAATAAACATACCATCATCTATCCGGGGACACAGTTCTACGAGATGATTCTTAACCAGCGCATTCAGGGTAGAGAATTTAAAGGGTTCCAGCGAAGCCCTTCGGATGTGCTCAACTGGGAAGAAATTCGCAAAAACGATATCGGTATCGAGCTTCGCTTTGATAACGGCATTCCAGTAGAGCTGCTGCAGAAGCTGCTTAAGCTGGAAGGCGATTTGCTGTTCTTGAACGAAACGATTGACCGCATCTGGATCTTCAAGACATCGGGCACTGAGGAAATTCGAACGTTCTTTTTTAGCGCTGATGGCGAGATGGTTTATGAGTCCGTTCGTGCGGATCTGACGGTACGCGATGTGCAGGACTATGTGGGGTTTGGGCAGTTCCAGCCTAAGTACACCATGACAGCAGACGGCCTTTATATTCCGGTTGCGCCGATTCAGTCAACGGAAATCGTATTTCCTTACGAGACGTATTCGCCAGATTTGATGAAACGAAGCTTATTCTTCGATCAAAGCACGACAAGAGCAATTGAAGACCGAGGCGGTTCGCAAATTTATACAGACGGCAAGCGCGGATTGCAGGTAGAACAGAACGGCAAGTGGATCAGCTATACAGATCCGAGCGCTCCGCAAATTACGGAAAACTTGCTTAGCGACAATGTGTATGCCTCAGTAGATTTTGTCAATCAGCATGGCGGATGGGACGGCACACATCGTTTTGTGAATGCTATGCCAGGCAGCGAAGGCAAGGATATTAGATTTAAGCAATATGTCGAGCAGTATCCTGTTATGGACACGAAGCCGTTCCGCTATGGGTACATGAGATTAAGGCTTCAGCAAGGTGTCGTAACCGAATATTCGAGAACACTTATTACGCTTGGAGCGCAGTCGGAATCGAGGAATGTTCGCTGGTTGCCAGGCGGGGAAGAGCTGGAGAAAACGCTCAGTAATTACGATAGACGCAGCGAAGTGACAGCATTGTTCCCAGCGCTGCAAGCAGCTCCGATCGATGAGAACAGACTTCGGTTCATACCGGTATGGGCTGTTCGCTTGAAAGACGGTACGGAAGAAATATTGGTAGAGGCTTATCGAAGCGGATTTACACCGCCTGAGCAGAAGGATGAGGACGCTGTGCAAGGTGAGGCTGATGACAATTCAGATAAGCCAAATGATACGACAGCAACAGCAGCTAATGCTGCAGGAGCGGTAAGCTTATCAGTGGGTGCGAGCCAGATTCGTTCGCTTAATGGACCATAGAAATAGGATACGAAAGCAGGAGGTGAAAGCGATTGGATTGGGGACGAGCGAAAAACGTGCTTATTATTTCGTTTTTGCTGCTCAATGTATTGCTTGGTTATCAGCTATGGCTGGATATCAGGGAACAGTTGAACATTAATGTAAACACGGCGGAGCTGCCGCAGGATAAGTTACTGCTCATGCAGCAGAAGCGTATTTCGTTAGAAGCCAATCTGTCGCTGGAAACACCTGAGCTCAAGGACTTAACTTATTTGCTCCACTCTGACAGCCGCAAAAATGCGGAGCCAGTCATATTGAAAGAACCGGTGGATAGTACGATCATCTATTCCAAAAAAGAATTAATAAAGACACTGGGAGATCGTATTCCTGAGCTTGATCAATATGCATTTGATTTGCTGAACAGCAGCGTAGGCGAGTCTGTTTTTTATCGAGTAGTAGAAGGACGTCCGATGTTTGATGTGAAGCTGAAGCTTTATATTAAGGATCAGAAGATTACTTCTTTTTTGCAGGATCGTGTAGAGCTGCTCGGATCAGGTGAAGCCAAGCAGGTGCTGCCAGCTGCCAAGGTGGTAGCGAGCTTGATTGAAACTTATTTACCCGATGGTGCGGTCATTACCGATATCCAGCTTGGCTATAAAGGACAAATCTTTGATTCGGAGCGTCAAGTGTCGGTGCCGTCATGGCGTGTTATGCTGGAGGACGGTCATCTGTTTTACGTGCATGCCATCAGCGGCGAGGTTGCAACGGATGATGAGCAAGGGGAAGCGGCAGCGAACGGTTTACGTTAACGGGAGCAGGAGAAGGGACAGGAAAAAGTTATTATGGGACTTCGATTTACAGTACTAGGAAGCGGCTCGACCGGCAATGCAACCATCGTGCAGGGGAATGACAAGATGGTCATTGTAGATGCCGGTATGAGCGCGAAGAAGCTGGATGAACTCATGCGCGAGCGCGGAGTAATGGGTCATCAATTGGACGGGCTGTTCGTCACACATGARCATTCCGATCATATTAAGGGATTGGGTGCTTTTGCAAGGAAATATGATTTGCCCATTTATGCCAATGAGGCAACGTGGGCTGCAATGGAGAGGCATGTTGGCACGATTGCTCCAGAGAAGCGAGTTTTTATGGAGACAGGTGAAGAGGTGAACCTCGGTTCAATGGCTATTCAATCGTATCCGATCTCGCATGATGCGGCAGAGCCTGTAGGCTATTGCTTTGTAGAGAATGGCGAGAAGCTGAGCCTAGCTACTGACCTAGGGTATGTAAGTGAAAAGGTCAAACGTCAAATTATTGATTCTGATGTGCTTGTGCTTGAGGCCAATCACGATACGGAAATGCTTCGCATGGGGCGTTACCCGTGGAATACGAAGCGCCGGATATTGAGCGACGTTGGCCATTTATCCAATGTGGCTGCAGGCGAAGCGCTGCTAGAGCTCATGACAGATCGAACGAAACGCGTTTATTTGGCTCATTTGAGCCTTGACCATAATTTAATGGATTTGGCAATGCTGACCGTGAATACTATATTAGAGGACCATGGAATATTTTATAAGAAAGAAGAACATCCTCTACGCGCAACCTATCACGACCGACCTACGTCATGGGATGTAGTGAAGCAGAAATAAGGGATTCCAGCTGTGCATCAAGCGCATCCGCTTTAGCACTTAGCTCTTCTCTAGTAAGTATGCCCTTATCTATAAACAATTCTAGCATCGCACTTAAGGTGAGAACGGTACGGTAGTGATCATCCTTTAAATCTGCTAGCTTTGCAGCAAGCTGAACATGTTCCCAAGCGACAGGCGTTTTGGCTTTCATATAAGCATTTCTCCTTTAGTGGAACGACTTTTGAAGCGCAAAAAAAAACTTCTGATAAGCATCGCATGATTCTATTATTATTTTAGTCATTTCTTCCGAAAACATTCCTAGATTCAAAAAAATAGTCTTGATGTCCGAGGCAATGAGAGGGGCGATAGTAATGAGCTTATTCGACGACGATTTTTATTCAACCAAAGTATCCAAGCGTGCTGCTCGCGAGAGTAAGAAAGGAGACTTTGCATTTCGATATAAGAGCGGTGGACGCAAGTGGTCCAACGTTCGTATTGCATTTGTATCTTCTATTACGAGCGCGGTAGCTGCAACGTTGTTGTTCGGTGCTGTGTTTGGCGGCGGAGGCAGTGGTACGACCAGCGGCGGCGGCGCACCGGTAACGGGTGGTATACAAGTGATTGATCCGCTTGAGCGTCCTATACAGGCTTCAGCGAAAGTAAGACCGGCCGTCGTAAGCGTCATTAATCAGCAAATGTTCTCTCTTGGCATTGGAAAGGACAAATCGCAGCCGGAAAAAGAAGCGGGCAAAGGTACGCTTCGCGAAGCGGGTGTGGGCTCAGGTGTCATCATTAGCAAGAAGGATGGCAAAGCGATTATTATTACGAATTACCATGTCATTGATCAGGCACAGGCGGTAAAGGTTGTACTGATGAATGGAGAAGCGCGAGAGGCACGTATTGTCGGTAAAGATCAAATTACGGATCTTGCTGTGCTGGAAATTGACGCAAAAGGAATCGAAGTTGTTGCAGAAATTGGCGATTCGTCTGCGCTTCGCCCTGCTGAATATATTATTGCGATCGGCAACCCGCTCGGACTCGGAGAGTCTGTGACAACGGGCAGCGTGAGCAAGACAAGACAAATTGTACCGGTATCACTTAATCAAGATGGCGTGTATGACTGGGAACAAGAGGTTATTCAGATTGATGCATCCATAAACCAAGGAAACAGCGGCGGGCCGCTTATTGATTTGAATGGACGTGTAGTTGGTATCAACAGCATGAAAATAGCTGATCTTGGCGTAGAAGGCATTGGCTTTGCTATCCCCATCAATCTGGCTATGCCGATTGTTGAAAGCTTAATCAAGCTGGGCCATGTGCCGCGTCCATATCTTGGCGTATACACGATGGATTTGGAGCAGTATTGGGAGCAGCAGGACTTTGCGGATGCGTACAGCAATCCTGGTGAAGGCGGGATTTTGCCGGAGGGCGATGTTCCTCATGACGAAGAAGAGGCTGACCCAGGCGATGATCAGATTCTTGAGGGCGGACCGAAGCTTACGCTGCCAGACGAGGTTTACGATGGTGTAATCGTGCTTGAAGCGGTTGGCCCTGCTAAGGATGCAGGTTTGCTGTTCAATGACGTGATCGTTAAGCTGGATCGTCATCCGATCAGCAGTACGATGGACCTTCGCAAATATTTGTACCAACAGAAGAAGATTGGTGACGAGATTGAGATTAGCTTTTACCGTGATGGGAAGCTGAAGGTTACAAAGTTTAAGCTGGCTGAGAAGACAGATGAGGAATAAGTTCGAGTGCATAAGCTGGATAAAGCTTGGTTAGTTCAAGCTTATTGAGCTGGAATGTTAGGAATAGCTCAAATGAACCGCGGTATGCAAATGGTAGCCCATTTGTGTGCTGCGGTTTTTTTTGTGCGTGGATGCGGGGAGCATACTGGGAAAGGGATTGTGCGGAGATAATACGAAAATTGTCGTCTTCACATGGAGAGGCGTTTTCTGATATGCTGTGTATAGACAATAAGGACGACCATCAACTAGGGATAGGAAGCGTGCAGACGATGTATTGTGTATGTAAAGAGCATATTGAGAAAGCATTGGACCGTTTTGTAGATGAGTATGAGGATGCACCAGACGTAGTAGATCTGAAGGAAACACAATTCGCAGATTGGGATCCACCGCGCAAATGTGATTTTTGTGAAGAGCCAGCTACTTTTTTGGTGGTGTAGAAATGCATATACAGATAGCTGCTGTTGGTAAGCTGAAGGAAAAGTACTTAGTGCTAGGCATAGCGGAATATGCCAAGCGGTTAGGGCCATACGTGAAGCTTACGCTCACGGAAGTGCCCGATGAGAAGGCGCCGGAGACGATGAGTGCGGCGGAGGAAGCGATTGTGCGCGAGCGAGAGGGCGAGAGGCTTCTAGCGCAGCTGAAGCCTGATGCGCATGTTGTCGCGCTCGCGCTGGATGGCGAGCTCTGGTCAAGCGAGGATCTCGCGGGCCAGCTCGATAAATTAGCCACGTATGGGCGCAGCCACGTGGCTTTTGTTATTGGCGGGAGTACGGGATTGTCTCCCGCTGTGATTAAGCGCGCCCAGCAGAAGCTGAGCTTTGGGCGCATGACCTTGCCGCACCAGCTCATGCGACTGGTGCTGATTGAGCAGATTTATCGCGGAGTGAAGATAAATAGGGGGGAACCTTACCATAAGTAACGGCGAAAAATGTCTGCGAAAATCCTCTTTTTGGTGGTTCAGGCTTTAGCTTTCTGCTCATTCAAAATAAGTTGAAAACAGCACGACGGCAAACTCTTGATGACGTCGTGCTAAATGACTTCAGCTATTTCTCACATCCGTCAAAAATGGATTAAAGCTCTTCTGGGCATATTCCATAGCATCGATATACGTTTGCTGTTTTGAGCGCTCCATCATTTCTTCAGGACTAACGTCCTCTATTTTCGATGTTATCCACCATATATTCCCGAATGGATCAACCACTCTTCCACCTCGTTCTCCCCATGCTTGGGTTATCACTTTCGTCATAGATGTAGCTCCGGCCTTTATGGCCTGAGCATAAAATTCATCGCTGTCACCCACGTACAGACGAATAAAGCAAGGAAACGACGGCCAATCGGCAGGAGAATCGAACATTAGAATTTTTGAATCGCCGATGCGTACCTCTGCATGTCCTATGCTTCCGTCAGCATTGTATACCCGGCCAAGTTCCTGAGCATAAAATGCGGAAGCCAAAAAGGCAATCAATTTTTCTGTGCTTTTTGTAGTGATCCAAGGGGTAATGGTACGGTTCTCAATTTGCAACATCTGGTTCTCGTTCATTCGGCCCAACCTCCAATGATTGAATTCGATTTGATTGTATCATGGAAAACTTGACAACATTATGTCATAGTTTTAAAGGCAGAGGGGGTGATAGGATGAATATTGACCGATTAATTTCCATTATTATGCTTCTCATGCAACGCAGAAAAATAGATGCTAAAGAGTTGGCCACAATTTTGGAAGTTACTACCCGTACGATTTACCGGGATGTTGAAGCTATCAATCAGGCGGGTATTCCGATCGTAACCTACCCTGGACGTCAGGGCGGCATTGGTATTCTGGAAGAATATAAAGTAGATAAAAAGCTTTTCACAAACAAGGACATTCGCACGATGCTTATTGGCTTGTTAGGCGTACAATCTGTATTAAAAGACGAGCAATCCAAAAATGCCATTATCAAAGTTAAAGGTATGGTACCTATTAATCAATTATCGTTGGTTGAAAGGCAAACAAAACAAATCGTCATTGACCTGACACCGTGGTATGCAGACGCTCGTTTGGAGCAATTTCTAGAATGTGTGCAAAGAGCTTTGGATCAGCAGAAAATATTACATTTTGAATATTGCAACGCACAGGGAAGGTCGTCCAACCGGGAAGTCGAGCCGTACCGACTTATTCATAAGGGAAATCATTGGTACTTGCAAGGCCTTTGTCGGCTAAAGCAGGAGTTTCGAACATTTCGAGTTTACCGAATATCTAATATTTCTCTATCAGACACAACATTTGTCCCGAGCAAGTTTGAAATCGATGAGATGGATGCATCATTCTCCAAAGAAGTTTCATGGATAAACGTTCAAATCAGATTTCATGAAAATATTAAAAAGACGATTATAGATTTTTATGGTGAAGATTGTATTGTTTCTTATACAGATGGCTGGTATACTGCAACAATTTCATTGGAAAATAATGAGCAAGGTTATGACTCCTTATTCAGGTTTACCAATCACTGTGAATGTTTGAGCCCTTTGCATATTAGAGAACATTTAATTGAAAAAGCGGCCAGTATCTTGTCTTTATATGGACGATAGACAGACAGCAATCTGGATGAAATGTCGTAAGAAGGAGCTGAACACGACAGCTCCTTTCGCATTTTTCGCCGATAGCCCCGTTAAGCTGAGCCTTATCATAAGTAAGCCGAATTATTTTAAACAAAATTCTTATTTGATACTGCATAGCGCAATTGGGTTAGGGTGAGACTTAACATAGATATTATTCAAACAGATCAAAAAGCCGATTCTTCCTTCTGGGAGAATCGATTTTTCGTTAGAGGGGCTTGTTGGAATTACGGGAAAAGAACGACAAAAAGGGCAAGAGGAATTGTCCTTGTTTATCCTATAACATTCAAATTAAATTGAAATAGGGTGGGAGTATGGATAAGGAATATAAATTAGCTAGCCAATTATTAACACTGCTTGATACGGAACAAAGGTGGTTTACCTTAGCCGAAGTTGAGAAAAGTCTAGGAATCTCAGATAAAACCATACGTAAGATGGTTGAAGAGATAAGCAAGCAGCTGCCACCCGATATCACCATTGAGGTGACTAGAGGAAAGGGAGTATTTCTTCGACGTGATGGACGAGGGAAGACGATTAGTGAAGTGGTTTCTTTTATGCTCAGGCAAACCACCTTTTATCGGCTGATGAGTCTATTGTTTACCACTGACGGACGATTCTCAGTAGAGGAGCTTGCTGGTGAAATGTTTATGAGCACCTCGTCTTTGAAGAAGTTGATTGTAAATTTAAATAATAATGATCTGAAGCCGTATAAGCTGCACATTACTTATTCCAGCCCTAAGATCAAAGGGAATGAAATGAATATACGGTATTTTTATTGGAAGTTGTATTGTGATGCCTATGACTTTACTGGATGGCCCTTTGAGAATATTGACTTTGCTTATATTAATGAATTAATCACAAATATAGAGAATGAGAAAAATATCGTTTATTTTATCAATTCCAAAAGGAAATTATCCTTTTTGCTGGCGATTGTAGTAGATAGAGTGACGAGAGGGAAATGTGTAAAAGTCGACTACGTCAGATATCCCTGGGAAAAAGGGATGTTTTATTTGCCGGTCAAAGCTCTTGCGAAGAGTCTAGAAGAACAGCTTTCTATAGAATTTCCTGAAAGTGAAATATTCTTTATGCAATCACGAGTGAGACTCAGCCAATACCATTATTACGAAGGATCGGAAATGACACCGATAAAAGAATTCGAATTATACAAGGATAAAGAAGAGTATCAAATGGGTAATTTGCTTTTTGCATTACTGGCAAAGGTATATCCGAATATGGATATGGAAGAACGATTTACATTGGAGGTATATGACTTCATTGACAAGCTTTTAATGGATAATGCCATTCCTGAATGGATGATGATTTCAAAAAGCAATCTATCGACATATGTTCAAAAAGAGTGCCAGCAGATATATCAACAATTGCAAGACTGCATGAAAACGTGGAATGAAGCTTATCCTTCTGTCCTGTATAATGATTTCCATTTAACAAAACTAACCTTAATTGTTCGTTCAAGCTTGCGTTATAAAAGAAAAAAGGCCTTCTTAGTGATCGGTGAAGAATTTTCGATTCGCCATTACATAGCGGATTTGATTAAAAAGGAAATTGGGGATCAGTTGATCGTTAATACTTCCATTATGAAAGGACTAACCGACGAGATGGTGCAGCAGCATCAAATCGATTTCGTCATTAGTAATTTCCCAGTTTCATTAAAGACAGTACCTGTTGTTACTATTTCTACGATTCCATCTAAAAGAGATCTGGACAATATTCGCAAAGAATTACTTTTATAATTTGACCAATTATTTTCCGTACCTTACGTAAGATTTTGGTCTAGTTTGCGATGATAAAAAACCTTATGCTCAAAGCAGGTTCTAAACGATTAAGGCTGACCTTCCTTAAGGAAATTCGTTTGGAAAATACTAAAGCATCTATTTTCCCGTCGGTAAATGGAAGCGATTTCGGAAAATCCGAGTGCAGTATTCAGATTATTGGAGGAAACCATATGAGCAGGCATTTAGGTGCAAAAAAAGGAGAAATAGCAGAACGTGTTTTGCTTCCAGGAGATCCTTTGCGTGCAAAATTTGTAGCAGAGAATTTTTTAGAGGAAGCCTATTGCTATAACGAAGTAAGAGGTATGTATGGATACACTGGGTTATACAAAGGTATGCCGGTGTCGGTTCAGGGGACAGGGATGGGGAACCCATCGATGAGCATATATGCAACGGAACTGATCATCGATTACGAAGTGAAGAAATTGATTCGCATTGGCACATGTGGCGCGATGCAAAAAGAAGTAAATATCCGTGATATTGTATTAGCTCAAGCCGTGTCTTCAGACAGCAATCTTACTGAGAAGATTTTCCATGGCTGCAACTATGCGCCTACGGCTGATTTCTCATTGTTAATGAAAGCATATCAACACACACAAGGTAAGCAAGCGAAAGTCTTTGTTGGCAACATTTATAACTCTGATGAATTTTATCGTGAAACGTTGGATCGACTTCACAAATTTATGGACTTTGGCGTATTAGCAGTAGAAATGGAAAGCACATCGCTCTATACTTTGGCTGCTAAATATGGGGTAAAAGCACTGTCTATTTTGACCGTGGGCAGTCAATTATTAACGCAGGAGCACTTAACTCATCAAGAAAGTGAACAGTCCTTTTATGAAATGGTAGAAATAGCTCTTAATACAATCATTGATGACACTAGTTTATAGGGTAAAGGGTTAGGAAAAGAGAGTGAGAAAGAAATGAGAGTAATTCTGTCCGGATTGCAGTGGATGATTTTTATGATCGCAGGCGCAATTGCTGCACCAATTGCTATCGCAGATTTATATAACTTAACACCCATTGAGACTGCTGGACTCATCCAGAGTACCATTATTACTTTGGGGATAGCGGGCTTTTTACAAGGCCTGATGGGTCATAAACTTCCTATTCATGAAGGTCCGGCAGGGTTATGGTGGAGCATTTTTACCATTTACGCGAGTTTAGTGGGGGTATTATATTCTTCTAACATTGATGCTCTGCAAGCTTTAAGTGGAGGAATGATCATTAGCGGTGTCTTATTCATCCTCATTTCAGCCTTTAAGCTAATGGATAAAATAGCCCGATTATTTACACCAACCATCACTTTTATATATCTACTGTTATTGATCTTTCAATTAAGCGGTTCTTTTATGAAAGGGATGATGGGAGTTACATCTAGCCATACGATGTTAGATGTTAAAGTGTTTTTGCTTAGTGGGATTGTGGTTTGCATTACCTTTTGGTTAGGGAGCTGCCGCATCGCGTTACTTCGACAATTTTCGGTGATCATTAGTATATTGTTAGGTTGGCTATTATTTACAGTTTTTGGTAATATACCGGTTTTTTCACATGCAAAAAACCTAGTTAATCTACCTGAAATGTTGCCATTTGGATGGCCGCGATTTGACGGTGGGACCATCACTACAGCGTTGTTATTAACCCTGCTGTTAATAACCAATGCGATTGCATCCATCCGGTTGATGGAAACCGTGATAGAGCAAAAGCAATCCACAGATCATCGCCGTTATTGGCGTGCTGGAATTATATCCGGGATTACACATTTTATTGGCGGCACCTTAGGGGCGATTGGCTCGGTGCCTATTTCGGGAGCAGCGGGATATGTTGAACAGACAGGTATGAGAGAGCGTAGGCCGTTCTTAATAGGGTGCAGCTTAGTGATCGTTATATCATTGTTTCCGCCAATTATGAATGTCATATCCGGCATTCCAGCTCCGATTGGCTATGCTGTTACATTCGTTATTTTTGTGAAGATGGTTGGAATATCGTTGAGGGAATTGCGAAAGGTCATTCATGAAGAGCGACCTTTTATTGTTAGTGGAGTTTCCCTGCTAATGGGTGTGGGTTTAATGTTTATCCCTTCATCAGCCACAATCCATTTGTCTCCGATCGTGATCGCCATTTTAAATAATGGGTTAATATGTGGAAGCCTGTTAGCGATTATTTTGGAACAGGGGTTCATGTGGAGGGAAAAACAGCGGAGTAAAGTAAAACAATAAACAAAAATTTGGAGGGGTAAAGATGCATTATCTCATCTCTGTTGCTGGTCTAATTCTTGTTCTAATACTGGCATGGCTTGCAAGCAATGATAAGAAAAAGATTAAATATGTACCAATTATTGTCATGATTGCGGTTCAGATTGTTTTAGGAATACTTCTACTAAAAACGAGTATAGGGGAATTATTAATTAAGGGCTTTGCCAATAGTTTTGATAAATTACTGGGATATGCAAATGAAGGGATTAACTTTATTTTTGGTGGAATGGCAAACGAAGGGGCACACACGTTTTTCCTCTTTGTATTGATGCCTATCGTATTTATGTCAGCAATTATCGGGATTCTGCAACATTATAAAATACTGCCGTTTATTATAAAGTATATTGGCTTGGTCCTAAGTAAAATAAATGGTATGGGGAAATTGGAATCCTATAATGCGGTTGCGGCTGCCATTGTCGGACAAAATGAAGTGTTTATTTCCGTAAAAAATCAACTCGGATTATTGTCTAAGCAGCGTCTGTACACATTATGTGCATCAGCAATGTCGACGGTATCCATGTCAATCGTTGGTTCCTATATGACGATGCTGGAGCCTAGATATGTTGTAGCTGCATTAATACTAAACCTATTTGGCGGTTTTATTATTGCATCCATCATCAACCCATATGAGGTTAAACCTGAAGAGGATATCGTTGAAGTTCAGGAACAAGAAAAACAAACGTTTTTCGAAATGCTGGGCGAGTATATCATGGATGGCTTTAAGGTAGCCGTCGTGGTTGGGGTTATGTTGGTTGGTTTCGTTGGGTTAATTGCTCTAATTAACGGCGTTTTCGCTGGAATATTCGGTATCTCGTTCCAAGAAGCATTAGGTTATGTCTTTGCACCAATCGCATTTGTTATGGGTGTGCCATGGTCTGAGGCTGTTAGTGCAGGCAGTATCATGGCGACCAAATTAGTGGCGAATGAATTTGTGGCAATGCTTGATTTTGTAAAAATTCAAGACAGCTTTAGTGATCGTACGACAGCCATCGTCTCTGTGTTTCTAATCTCATTTGCTAACTTTGGGTCCATTGGTACAATCGTGGGTGCCGTAAAAGGCTTGAATGAAAAACAAGGGAATGTGGTTGCTCGATTTGGATTAAAGTTGTTATATGGCGCGACACTTGTAAGCGTTTTATCAGCCATCGTTATCGGAATCATATTTTAGTTGAGTACAGCTAAAATAGAAGGAGCATTAACATGAAACAAACACCTCGGTTTAAGCGGATTTTCGTCATCGTTATGGATTCTGTAGGCATCGGTGAAGCTCCGGATGCTGAAAAGTTTGGGGATACAGGATCTCATACATTACGGCATATTGCAGAAAAAATGAATGGGCTGCATGTTCCTGTTTTATCTAAGTTAGGGTTAAGCCATATTGACCAAATACCCGGAGTACCCAAAGTAGAGCAGCCTTTAGCTTATTTCACCAAAATGCAGGAGGCTTCGAACGGGAAGGATACGATGACTGGGCACTGGGAGATTATGGGCATAAAAATCGATGTTCCTTTCAAAGTGTTTCCTGAAGGGTTTCCAAATGAATTAATTAACGAATTAGAACAAAAAACGGGACGAAAGGTTATTGGGAATAAGCCAGCTAGCGGTACAGCTATTCTGGATGAACTTGGGCAAGAGCATATGAACACTGGTGCACTCATTGTCTATACTTCAGCAGATTCAGTGATTCAGATTGCGGCTCATGAAGAGGTTGTTCCTTTGGAAGAGCTATATCAAATCTGTAAAATAGCCAGAGAGGTTACGCTACGTGAGGAATACATGTTAGGCAGAGTGATTGCCAGGCCATACCTCGGAGAGTCTGGAAAATTCAAGAGAACATCGAACCGTCATGATTATGCCTTGAAGCCTTATGGAAGAACCGTGATGAATGAGCTCAAGGATGCTGGGTTCGATGTATTAGCGATTGGCAAAATCTCAGATATATATGATGGTGAAGGTGTCACCAAGTCTTTGCGCACAGTATCAAACATGGATGGCATGGATAAACTCATGGACACCATTCATACTGATTTTACAGGACTTAGTTTTTTGAATCTTGTTGACTTTGATGCACTTTATGGACATCGTAGAGACCCGATCGGGTATGGGAAAGCGCTAGAACAATTTGATGCTCGATTAAATGAAGTTCTTGCCAAGCTGAGCGAAGATGATCTTCTCATGATTACAGCAGACCATGGCAATGATCCCATTCATGCGGGTACAGATCATACCCGTGAATATGTTCCTTTACTCATCTACAGCAAGAGTTTCACTGCGCAAAAAGAGTTACCTGTAAGTAAGACATTTTCGGATATTGGGGCAACGGTTGCAGATAACTTTGATGTGAAAATGCCGCAGTTTGGACAGAGCCTCTTACAGAAGCTTAAATAAAATTGATTTGAATTGCCAATGTACTGGTTAGTTGAGAAAACGAGGGCCAATGATAATAGTGTACCTAGAGACGGTAACGTCATAATAAGTGAAACATGCCAAAATGGCTCCTTTCGACATTGACCTAAATAGCTTGAAAGGAAATGGGAAATGACCAATTGAAGATGGAATGGGTGAAAGTCGGCGGCACAGAGAGCGGCAACAACATTACCAGAGATGTTAATCACTTCACAAAATACGCTATATTTGCGGTGGCCGAATCTGCCACCCGGCAACAGTGGGCTTCATCGTTATCGCCGCACAATGGGGAAGCCTGTATCAAGCAAGCGGCAAGCGTCGTCAGATGCTGGAACAAAAGTACTAAAAACAATTTATTTGAGGAGTCTAGCCAGCATCCTTGTCATGGATTAACTTCGTACCGATGGGAATAGGGATGAAATTGGATGCTTCCGGGCATGTTAGGTAAAAACATCGAGGGGAGTGCTGCATGATGGCAAGAAGAAGGAGAAAATATGCGGTGCCAGGGGTCGAACAGGGAATGCAAGCTTTCAAAGCAGATGTAATGAAACGCGAAGGATATGCCGTGAATCCGAATCAACCGGATGACGTGAAATACGAAGTGGCAAAGGAGCTTGGTGTACCACTGCACCCAGGAAACAATGGTCAACTGACTACGGAATCAGCAGGCCAAGTTGGCGGCAAAATTGGCGGTTCCATGGTTAGGGAAATGATCCGCCTCGCCCAGGAGCAAATAGCAAATAGGGAGTAATCCTGAAGTGTTCTGAGATTATGGATGAAGTTCGCTGAGCACTGACTTGATATTAAACCCAGTGGTTTTAAAGACGATAACTTACCCCTTCTCCCAAAAAGGGGTTTTTGTTATCTCCAAGTATTTTTTTGAATTACATTTAAATGGGCAGACGCTAACAATGATAAAATTGAAAAGTGAGCTAACGATACGATCGAATCACCTCTATTTGTTGAGATCGCTGGTCTTGTTTTGGGCAATGCCTATAAACATATGCTACACTGATAATAAATATAATCAGAGGTAGGACTCTTTTAAATTTACGATATTAATTTATTACGCAAAGATAACTTTTAACACAGATCTTAATTGATGAAAAGGAAGAGATTCAGTGGGAAGAAAACAATCTTTTACTGAGACAGAGCTGCTGGATACGACAAAAAAATTAGTGCTTGAGCATGGCTACGACGGTTTTCATCTCAAGCTGCTCTCACAGCATCTGTCCGGAGCCCGGAGCACTATTTATCAATATTACTCTAATAAAGAAGAGATAGTTGCTGCTTGTATGAAGCGCGTAATAGCAAAGGTATTAGAAAATTGTTCAGCAATTGATGAGACTGATCCTATGGACGCTCTCGAGCAGTTACTTCTCATTTATGTAGAAGAATCTACGCTCCATCAACTTCTGGGGGATTCTAGTAAAATTAGTAC
>NZ_JBFRDK010000022.1:0-53230 GCF_052113545.1 Paenibacillus sp. TAF43_2 | reverse complement strand
GTAAATGGGCTGCTGGAGAAGGGTGTCGCCAATCTGAAGGTCATTTATTACGGCTGGCAAAATCAAGGCGATTACGATCTTTATGACCGTTTTCCAATTGAGGAGTCGCTAGGCGGCGAGACGGCTGCCAAGGCTTTTGTCTCCAATATGACAAAGCATGGCATTGACGTCATGTTCGAGGATGATTTTGTCTGGATCGATTCGGACAATTCCGATTTATCTGGCAAAACGAACGGTATTCGCGGCATTGATGAAACGGTATTTGTTGATGAGGGATGGTTTATCAGCAAGCCGTCACGCACCGTTGCCATGGCCTATCAAACGATTGAGAAGCTGAAGGAGATCGGCATATCCGGCATTTTGTACAACTGGATGGGTGAAATGGTATTCCATGACTATGATCAATCAGGCATAGAAACTCGTTCGGACACGATTGCTGTATACGATGGCTTGCTCGAATACACGCAGAAGACGCTTGGCACGGCTGGCGTATATCGCGGGAATGACTACGCAGTTGGCCAAAGTGATTTTATTGCTAATTTGCCGCATGAATCCAGCTACGATTTCATGGTCGACGAGACGGTTCCTTTTTATCCCATCGCGCTTCATGGTTATGTATCGTATTCGTTTGGAGATGGCAATCTTCGTAATGATGTAGAAACTGAGTTTTTAAAAGCGATTGAATACGGAGCCGTTCCTTCTTTCTTCCTCACACATGAGGATTCACGGAAGCTCAAGTATACGGCTGCGAGTTTCTTATTCAGCAGTCAATATGAAAAGTGGACAGATCGCATTTTAAAGGAATACGAGGCTTTCGATTCCCTAGCAGGTTTGTATTCCCAAACAATTAAAAATCACGAAAAGCTGTCTGAAAATCGGTTTGCTACCGTTTATGAGGACGGCACACGGGTAATCGTCGATTACAACAGCAAGACGTTCGTCGTAGAGAAGGGAGTGGGCGCCTAATGCAAGCAAAAGCTAGAGTCCGTGCTGCGCGCCTTCATCTCTGGAAGCGCTACGGAATGGGACTGCTGTTCATGCTGCCATGGATTATCGGGTTTGCGATGTTCGTCATTATCCCGATTAGCTGGTCGTTATTTATGTCCTTTAACAAGGTGCAAGTAGCGGTCGGAGGATTTAAATATGAATGGGTCGGATTGCGCAATTTTCGGGATGCTTTTTTGAAGGATAACATTTTCCCAATTGAACTTATCACTTATTTCCAAGAAATGCTGCTAATGGTTCCGATCATCGTTATTTTTGCCCTGCTGATCTCATTAATGCTGAATCAGAAATTCCCTGGACGATTTATTTTCCGTGCGCTGTTTTTTCTTCCAGTTATTTTTGCAACAGGGCAAGTGCTCTCAGAGCTGTTCTTGCAAGGAGCGGGAGATATTCCATTCCTGGAGCAGTACAATTTGCTTCCGATAGTTGAGGAATATGTTGGCAAGCAATTTGCAGAGACCGTAATGGCAGTGTTGGGCAAAGCGATTCTAATTTTATGGTATTCGGGTGTGCAGATTCTAATCTTTATTGCCGGTTTCCAGACGATTTCACCAACGATTTATGAGGCTGTGCGGATCGATGGCGCCTCCCCTTGGGACAGCTTCTGGAAAATTACGCTGCCAGCCTGTGTGCCATTCATCAGCTTGAATGTGCTCTACACGATTATCGACCTGTTCACATTCCCGCTTAATCCTGTGCTGAAGCATATTAAAGACAACATGTTTAAGGTCGATACCGGTTACGGCTACGCCAGTGCGCTCGCTTGGATTTATTTTGGGCTCATCTTCGCGCTGATCGCCCTCGTATTATGGCTGTTTAACCGGAGCCTCAAGACAAGGAGGGTACATTCATGATTACTGCGATGAAGTCTGAGTTCGAGAAGGTTAGCCGCAGCGTAAGGGGAGTTCTATGGGGCCGCAAAGCCCAGAAAACGAAAATGCTGGTGCTCGGACGAAGCTTGTCTGACGGATTGCTGGCGAAGCTCATCATCTATTTGCTGCTCTCGATTGTCGCTTACCTTTATTTACAGCCGATTCTTTATATGGTCAGCACGATGTTTAAGAACATGAGTGATCTTCTTGATCCGACGGTAAAGTGGATTCCGCGCGAGATTACTTGGGAAAATGTGACGAAAGCGCTGAAAGGTTTGCAATATCCGGAAGCGCTCAGAAACACTGCCCTTATATCGGTGACATGCTCGCTCGTACAGGTCATTATTTGTGCGATGACCGGCTATGCGCTTGCTAGGCTGGAGCTGCCATTCAAGGGACTTTTTACGGCGCTGATCATATTGACCTTCTTGATTCCGCCGCAGGTTATCATCATTCCGCTTTACGTTATATTCAGCAAGCTCGGCTTGTTGAATTCGATTTTTGTGTTTCTCATACCGGCTATATTCGGGCAAGGCCTTAAGGGAGCATTATTTATTCTCATATTCCGGCAGTTTTTCAAAGCGCAGCCGCCAAGCTTGGAGGAAGCAGCGAAGCTGGACGGAGCTTCTACAGCAAGGCTGTTTTTCGGAATTATGCTGCCTCTGGCAAGGTCAGCGTGCTTAGTCGTGTTTCTCTTCTCATTTATTTGGTACTGGAACATGTATTATGAGCCATCGATGTTTCTTACCAAAGGCTTCACGCCGCTGTCGATCCGCCTAGATATGCTGGAGGATGTGCTGAATCCGTCCTTGCTCGGAAATACGCGAACCATCGTTAATCCGATTACGGAGAGCACCAAAATGGCCGCAGCCTTCCTTATCATTTTACCGCCGATCATCGTGTTTATGTTCCTTCAGCGCTGGTTCGTTAGCGGTATTGAAAGAACGGGAATTGTTGAATAGTCCGCTGTCTGCGCTAAGGTGCAGCAGCTCTTTGGGGGGGTGATGTTTCGGCAAACAGCTGCTGGAACGGTTTCAACGTTATAAAGAATGCTAAACCGCAAAAAACGAGGGGAAGGCTTACGGAAATAAGCCAATGCTTATGAAGCCAGTTTTGCTCTACAAAACTTAAAGCTTATGCTTACGAAGCTAGTTTTGCTTCACAAAACTTAAAGCTTAAGCTTACGAAGCCAGTTTTGCTCTACAAAACTTAAAGCTTATGCTTACGAAGCTAGTTTTGCTTCACAAAACTTTTAGGAGGCCAAAAAATGAAAAACAAAAGCGCTTTGACATGGATGTTGTGTATGGTCTTGTTATTTTCAGTCGTTCTCTCAGCTTGCTCCGGCAATGGAGAAAAGAATAAAACGACTAACACTCCTTCTAATAATACAGCGACAGATGCACCTACGGATGATGCAGCCAAACCGGCTACAGAAGAGAAGCATGAGCCTGTTACGATTAAACTCATTTCATGGTCCGATTCCTACACGGAATTATACAAAATGTTTAACGAAAAATATCCATGGATTACAATTGAACAGATTCCTGTAAACGGCAAACCAATTATGGAGATTATCGCTACTTTGGAAGCTGCAGGAACACCAGCCGATTTAACTTGGATCGACAGTGATTTGATCTCATTTGACCAAGCTGGCTTGGTTGAGGATTTGACTCCTTATATCGAGAAGGATATGACATTCCAAGATGTTCAGCTGCCTCAAGGATTTTTTGATACGATGACGTATAAAGACAAAAAATTGGCTGTGCCATTCGTTGACGTTCCGATGTGGATACTCGTCAATAAAGATTTGCTTGCTAAGCATGGTGTTGAAATGCCAGCAAATGATTGGACTTACGATGATTTCCGCGATATAGCCAAAAAAATTACCGATCCAGAAGCAGGGGAATATGGCTTAACAACACAGCCGGAATTTCAAATGCGCGTTCTTAGCACAAAAGCAATTGCTGACGGACATGCTGCAAACATTCATTACCTAAATGAAGATTTGACACAAAGCTTGCTCAATACGCCAGATGTAATGAACGATGTTAGATGGCTTTCAGATTTTGTGTGGAAAGACGGCTCCATGCAGAGCAATGCGAAGGCTAAGGAACAAGGCGATGTATCAAGAGAATTTATTAACGGTAAAACGGGCTTTGCTATCGGCGGAGACTGGGTACTTCCAGGCCTCAAAAAGGATGCAAAATTTGAATGGGATGTTTTGCCTTTCCCAAGAGGAAAAGTAAGCCAACCAGGTTATAGTATTTATGGTCCGCTTTCACTGCTCAGCGGTTCCAAGCATAAAGAAGAAGCTTTCCTATGGATTAGCTTCCAATTCTCCAAAGAAGCCCAAAAATGGAAGATTGACCAAGGGGCAAATGCTTCGGTCATCGATCCTGAATTGACAGCTTATTATGATGAAACGCCAATGTGGGAAGGCAAAAACAAGGAAGCTGTAAAAATTGCAAAAGAAAATGCAAAAATTCAGCCGGGCGTAACCATTCCTGCTTGGTCTGAATACAACTGGAACAATATTTTGAATGAAATTATTTTTGATGGAGCAGATATTAATAAACTGATCCCAGAAACGGAAAAATGGAATAAACGTACGCTAGAGGTTCGTGAATCGTTGAAATAATCGGAGTCTACCTTTAGTAGGCTAATCTCGAAATCACCCTATGTCGCTTAGTTTGCGGCAATAGGGTGATTTTTTTGTATTAATAAGGTATGTGGATAGCCTAAGCTTAGTAATTCATTAACTTAGTCATATAAAATAATTAATAATTTCAATATAAATATGTATTATTTAAGAAGTTTCAATCTAATTGGTTTAATTTACATAACAATTTAGTTAAACTGGCTTAATATAGATAAATTAACAATGGGGGTTATCAAAAATGAAGATGGGATTACGCTCGTTGACGAATAAATTTATGCTAGTCATGGCCGCCGCATTAGTCATAATCGTTAGTGTGATTCTCATGTATGAATGGAAATCCACTCGTATAGCTGTTGAGCAGCAGCTTCTGGAAAAGGGTCGCACGATGGTTTTATCGCTAGCTCGCACACTTGAGAATGTTACGGAGCAGGATTTTAAAACAGGTGTTGTGCTAGATGATGGAACGAAATGGGACGGAAACAAGCTTAAAGAGGATTTTTTCAACGATACATTGACTGTAAATCCTGAAAGTGAGAAAGTGGCAGAAAAAAGACTAAAGGACTCATCCTATGCGGGAAAAGAATCGATTTTGTACAATGGAGAGTCCATTCCGCTATCTCAATATGAACTGAAATATGATAGTGCCTATGACCGTTATACGGATTACCGCTGGCAAGGCATTATGGATAGTTTTCTGACGGAGGAAAATGTTATTTTTGCTATTGCAGGCGCTTATTCAGAAAATCCGAATTTTGCGGGCTATATCCCAACACATAATAGCATTTACAGCCCGATGGGAGAAGAATCAAAAGATGCTTGGGGCGACGAGGGACTTCTTAGTCAAAACTATCGGGCCAATCGGATTTTTAACGATAAAACAGGCTACAATGCCGCTACGAATACGAAGACGGATGATGTGCTCCTGCAAAAATATAATAGACTCATAGACGGGAAAACGGTAGAAACGTGGGATATTTCCTATCCTTTAATTATTGAAGGCAAACATTGGGGCGGGGTACGTGTTGCATTGTCAAAAGAAAAGGCAGATGCGCTCATCGCTTCAGAAAGAACGATGGTTGTCATGCAGTTTGGCGGCCTGATGGCTGTTGTATTGGTTATTTTGTTTCTTCTATCACAATTTATGGTAGGACGTAAGCTTCGCAATATTGTTCATGCAGCAATTAATCTTAATTCTAGCGAAGCGGATCTTACCTATCGCATAGAAAATAAAGGAAATGATGAAATTGCTCGCCTTGGTGAAGAAATCAATCATTTCATTGCCCATATGCAAAGTTTAATGCGGACGATTCGGAACAATGCCGCATCCGTATCGGATTTTGCAGGCCGATTGGGTGTAGGCTCGCAGCAAAGCCGAGAGCTCTCCTCGCAGCTTGCTTCCTCTGTGAATGAGATGGCAATTGGCGCGGAAAATCAAGCGGACGGGGCAGTTGAGGCAGCTCGCTCAATGGAGGAAATGGCGACGAGCGTAGGAAGGATTGCTCACTCCTCGAGCCAAATGTCGGAAGCGTCGAACGATATGCTGCAAGCAGCGGAGCTGGGCCATGAAAAATCGGATCAAGCAGTTGGTCAAATGGAACGGCTTGGCGCGGCAACGGCTTCGATATCACGAGTGATCGGGCAGCTTAATGAGCGCTCTTCCGAAATCCAAGAGATGGCAGGCACGATTGCTGCTATTGCAAATCAGACGAATTTGCTCGCTCTAAACGCTGCTATAGAAGCGGCGCATGCAGGGGAGTATGGCCGTGGATTTGCAGTTGTATCAAGTGAAGTGAGAAAGCTGGCTGAACAGGCTTCGGCTCATGCGGGCCATATCGAAGAAACGATTAATGAGGTGCTAGCCTTGACTGCCGATGCTGTTGGCGCGGTCACTGCAGGAGAGCAAGAAATGGAACAAGGATTACTCATCGTTCAGGAGCTGAAGGTATCATTTGATACGATATGGAAGGAATCCCGCCTTGTTGCCTCACAAATTGAAGACGTATCTGCTTCAACGGAGGAGATGGCAGCAGGCAGCGAGGAAGTGAGCGCTTCCGTTGAATCGATGGCGCAGGTAGCCAAGGATACTTCCACTCATGCTGCGCAATCGGCAGCGGACACTGAGCGGCAAAATCAGCTCGCAGCTGAAACGCAGCAGCTTGCTTCATCTGTAAATGAGCTTTCGGAGGAGCTTCAGCGCTCGATTAAGAGATTCAAAATTGAGTAATTTGGAGCTGAAGTATATTTATGATGAAATACTAGTCATAGGCGCATGAAATCGAATAGGGAATCGTACAAGTTGAAAAAAAACGGTCAGAACCTTTGTCTAATCCTTTCAAATTTGATACAATTCACAAAACAAGCACTTACAATTTCATAGAATAGCTAATATGGTGCTGCCGTGAATCTATCATTCACAAGCAGCTTAATAGGGAAGTTCGGTCAAAATCCGACGCGGTCCCGCCACTGTATCGCGGAGCAGACGATCATGTTGTCCACTGTCATATCATGACGGGAAGGAGATCGTCTAAGCAATGAAGCGAAGCCAGGAGACCTGCCATAGGAGCGCTCTATATTTCTCACGAGGATGGGAGGGAGATGTTTATTCGTGCTTTTGCAATAGGTGGATTCCTATGCTTCCATGCGCACGTGTTTATCCAAACATCTTTCCACAAACGGAAAGATGTTTTTTTGTTGCCAAAAATGATTAAAGGGAGAGAAAACATTGCTTAATTTTAAGAGATTTATGAAAAAGAGTTTGCCTGCAATTTTAAGTTTTGTATTGGTGTTTACTTTATTTGCACCACAAGTAGGTAAAGCGGCAGATCATTCTGCGAATACGTCATTGAATGAGATGATTGATAAGACGGTAGAGTATTATAAAAACAAGAAAAAGCCGTTGACATCGTGGGTGGAAATCGTAGCGCTTTGGGGCGCGGGCGTAAATTTAAACGACGGCAACTGGCAACTGCCAAGCTGGGAGACACAGGAGCCTACAAATCCGGTACTAAAACCGGATAATGGAGGAACTGAGCATATCCGTTACATATTCGGATTGCTTGCTATGGGCGAAGATCCTGCTCATGCGTGGGAAACAGATCGCAATCTGTATGCCGAGCTGGCATCGCAGCAAGATGCTGCTACGGGAGCCATTGGTTCAACAAACAAACATATGTGGGCAATGCTTGCACTTGATACTGGCGAAAAGCTGGGCAGCAACGTTGGAAAATGGGATGCAGCTGCTAAGAAAAAAGCAGTAGATTTTTTATTAAGCAAGCAACTGGCTGATGGAGGCTTTGCTTACTTCGGAACGAAGTCTGATCCAGATATGTCAGGGATGGGACTGCTTGCACTTGGAAATTATCAGGATGACAGCGCTGTTCATGCGGCAATTGAAAGAGTGAAAAGTTATTTACAAACGATAAAGCTAAACCAAGAACATATTATGTTTAGCGACAATAACTCGAATAGTCTATCCACTGTAGTGACCGGAATAACGGCTATTGGCGAGGATATTTTGTCTGATGTCTGGACAGCGAACGGTAAAACGGTACTTGATTCTTTCTCTTTGTTCCAGCTTCAGGATGGATCATTTAAATACCTTCTTAGCGGCGGATCTAATGGAATGGCGACTGAGCAGGCGCTTATTGCCCTGCTTGATATTAAATATCAGAAAACGGTATGGCATCGTTTAGAGGAAATTAAACAACCTATTTCTGTCAATATGAGTGTTGATGGCGTTACGGGTTCTGTTTATGGCAAGCAACCGGTAAACTTCACTCAAATTAAAAGGCCGACAGTGTTGGATGCGTTTAAGACCGCTTTGGATAATGCCTCACCAGCAATTTCCTACATTATTGTAGACAGCAGTTATGGCCCTTATATTAAAGGGGTTGCAGGACAAAATGCGGGCACCTTTRGCGGCTGGGATGGCTGGGTGTATTCAGTCAACGGCATAGCTCCGAACGTAGGCGCAGGTTCTTACAAGCTTAAAGCTAACGACGAGGTTCGTTTCTTCTATAGCCGTTATGCAGATATTACAACTGGAACAACGCTTGTAAATGGCGCAACTAATCCATCAGTTGATGTAAAGCTTGTTGGAGATGAGTTCAACAGCAACGCGCTAGTTAAGAGCAATTGGAAAATTAACTCTGACGTATCGGGACTGACGATTGAGTCGATCGTGAAAGAAAGCGATCAAAAGATTAAACTTCATTTGTCAGGCAAAGCTACAGAAAAAGCAGTGACCATCCAAGCATTGGGAGCAGCTTTAGTTGGTAAAGAAGACAGCACTACAATTACGCTGCGGGTTCCTGTAACCGCTAAGCTGCAGGTAGATGGCCGTTCCGGTTCGATTTATAGCAAACAAGCGGTAACGGTGAAAAACACGGTTAAGCCAGTCACTGCATTAGATGTGCTAAAACAAGCACTCAATCAAGCAGATCCTAAAATCAGCTATAAAATTGAAGACAGCAGCTACGGACAGTATGTTTCTGCCATAAACGGAGAAGCAGCGGGTACATTTGGCGGTTATGATGGCTGGATGTATGAAGTGAATGGCATTGCTCCAATGGTTGGCGCAGGTGAATACGAGCTTAAAGAAAACGATGAGGTTCGTTTCTATTACAGCAGATGGCCGGCTATTTCTTCGGGTTCGAAGATTGCCAATGGTGCTGTAGATCCATCGATTGAAGTAAAACTTGTAGGCGATGAGTTCACTAATCAAGCAACGGACATTAAAAACTGGTCAATTGATCCAGGAAATACAGGCCTTCAAGTTAATACCTTTACGCGAGATGGAAATAAAATAACGATTTCGTTAACTGGAACTGCAACTGGCGGCGCGATTACGATTAAAGCGCTTGGGGCTGCTTTTGTTGGCGGACAAGATAGTGAAGATCTAATCTCAATTGCCGTACCACGTGTTGTTGGGGATACAACGGATCAAAGCTTTGCCATCAACAAAAACGAGAAAGAGGTTGTAGTTGGCGCAGCAAGCGGTGGTCAAGTAACAAACAATGTAACACTTACGTTTGAAACAACAGCATTGCCAAAAGTAACAGCGACACGCGGTACTACAGTACTTGAAATTCCAGCTGCTACAGTGGTGACAACAACGACATGGGATAAAGCACTAGCACTCCCAAAAAATCTAAGCATCGATGAAAGTGGTCTGGCTTCCAAGCTGGAGGCCGTTTTATCAGCTGACAGCAAGAAAGTGGAATCCATAGCCGTTCGCATTCAAGTTGGCGGTTCTGCAAAAATTCAATTTAATCAGCATGTATCCATCACGCTGAAGGGTCAAGGCGACAAGGAAGCTGGTTTCATTGATCAAGCAGGTGTATTCACGCCAATTAAGAAATATGCAGATTCATCCGTTCGTACGGATGAGGTTTATGCTTACAAAAAAAATAACGACTTAGTTATTCAAACGAAACATTTTACACAATTTCTTGCTTACAAAACTGCTGCTGTAAACAATCCTGGCGGTGGCGATGGCGGTACTGCTCCAATTGTTCAGAAGGTTACACTGTCCGTTGAGAAACGTTCGATAAACGAAGGGGATTTCGTTGCACCAATTACGGTAACTATACAAGATGGCGATACTGCTTTTACTGCACTGAAACGTGCACTTGAAGATAAAAGTATAACTATTGATTATTCCGGATCAGGCTCAAGCACTTATGTGAAATCGATAGGCGGTCTTGCTGAATTCGATAAAGGCAAGGAAAGCGGCTGGATGTACTCCGTTAACGGCGTTTTCCCTAAAATTAGTGCGGGTTCCTATACTTTGAAAAATGGAGACGTGTTGCGCTGGCAGTATACGAAGGATTTAGGTAAAGATCTTGGCGCTCCAACAGAGCCAGGTGAATCAGGTGGAATAGGCGGAGTAGGCGGTGGCGATAAGCCAGAGCAGCCTAATGCAACGAAATACTCAGATGAATCAAAAATTGCAAGCTGGGCTTTGGAAGCAGTAAACAAAGCAACGGCACTAGGCTTCATGCAAGGCACAAGCACGAGCAATGCAACATTCGAGCCTAAACGTAATTTGACACGTGCTGAATTTGCAGCGCTAATGGTTAAGTATTCCGGAGCAGACCCTATTATGGAGGATTCCGGCTTTAAGGATGTTAACAGTGGGGCATGGTATTATGGTTATGTTAAAGCAGCCAAAGAAAAAGGATTGATGTCAGGTGTAACTGAAACTTCTTTTGCACCGAACCAACCGATTACAAGACAAGAAATGGCTGCCGTTTTAGTTAGACTTAAAGGTCTAGCTGATGAGAATGCACCACAAGCAGCAATTAAGGACCGTGACGCTGTTGCAGCGTGGGCTGTTCCTTATGTAAATGTAGCTTACCAAAAAGGTCTGATGACAGGAGATAACGGCAAGTTTAATCCACAAGCTCTTGTTACACGTGAGATGGCAGCTGTTACGATCATCCGACTTCATGAATTGAAATCATAATTTACTAAGCTGTCTCGTAGGCTATTGCAATAGCTGCGGGACAGCTATTTTCTTGAAAGGAGAGTGTGGATTCAGGATGAACAAAAAATCCGTATCACTTAAATCGTTATTATTGATGATTATATACGCATTAATGCTTTCTTGCGTCAGTACGGCTCTGCTGCCTATGCAGCGCGCGGCAGCGGCAGAAACGATGGCGGTAGAGAATGAAATGACATCAGCTGCGAAACAAATCTTAAGCAGCGGCACCATTAGCGATTGGGAAGCGATTGCCTTATATCGTTCTGGTCATGCGGTGCCAGCAAGCTATTTAAGCGGGCTGACTTCTTATTTAAAAGAGAACAAAGGTGAATTCCGCAAAGTAACCGACCTTGAACGAATGGCTATTGCGATTAGAGCGGCAGGTGAAGATGCAGCCTCCTTCGCTGGCTACAATCTCATTCAAAGCATCTACAATCATTCGAGAATGACGAATCAAGGCAYAAATGGCGTGATTTTTGCATTGATTACTTTGGATAGCGGCAATTATGAGGTGCCAGCAAGTGCCATATGGACACGTACGAAGTTAATAGACTGGCTGCTCAGCCAGCAAAATACGAGTGGAGCATTCCCGCTATCGGAGAAATCCGAGGATAATTTAGATATAACCGCCATGGCGATTAGCGCACTCGCTCCTTACCAAGAGCAAGCAAAAGTGAAAAGTGCAATCGATAAAGCTGTAAAATGGCTGTCTTCTGAGCAGCAAGTAAATGGCGGCTTTAACGCGTTTGGTGATGACAACAGTGAGAGCGTAGCTCAAGCTATTATTGCTTTGTCAGCTGTAGGAGTTAGTCCAATGGAATCCAGTTTTATGAAAAAGAACGGGAATCTCCTAACGAGCTTATTAAGATTCCAGCTTGCGGATGGCAGCTTTGCACATGCACTTGGTCAGCCATCAAATGAGATGGCAACGGAGCAAGCGTTGATGGCGTTAGCCGCGTACGACCGCTATAGCAAGCAAAAGCCGGCGCTGTTCAACATTTCGGCGGATACAGAATTGACGGACAGCAAGCCGCAATTTGTAGACAATAACCTCATTTCCGTATGGGCCTATGAGGCCGTTTATAGCGTGTTCGAAGCCAAAGTTATGGTAGGGGTAAGCGGTTCGGAGCTTCGCTTTGATCCGAAGAAGCAGATGACAAGAGCTGAGTTCGCAACCTTGCTCATCAATCTATTGGAGGAAGCCCCTGCTAATGAAGCAGCCAAAGTGTTCAAGGATGTTCAGCCTGGCGCATGGTATTACGGAGCCATTATGCGTGCCAAGGAACTGGGCATCATTCAAGGGATTACAATAGACTCGTTCAAACCGAACCAAGCGGTAACAAGACAAGAAATGGCGATCATGATTGCCAAAGCTTTCAAGCTTAAGGGCAGCACAGATTCACTTCCTTTCAAAGACGAGAGCAGCATTCATGAAAGTGCAAAAGCATACGTCAATGCCGTATATGTAAACGGCTTGATGCAGGGCTCGAACGGCAGCTTTAATCCGAAAGCGGTCGTTACGAGAGAAATGGCAGCCGTAGTAGCCGATAAACTGCTGGAATTGCCGGCAGCCTAAATTCACAAGAAGCGAAATGAAAGAGCAAGCTGCTCTTTTGTTTCGCTTCTTTTTTTGCATCTTCATACATAGGAAGGAAGCCCCTTTTTTCACTAAACGAACCAAATTCAGGATTTTGTTCTTTATAAAGAATATTGGTAGTGGTATATTTAAGAGGTTGAAAGGAGGAGCACTTATTTCTTGCAATCAGATGATTTGAACCGCAAATAGGAGGCTTAAAGTGAATATATTAAAGCTAGTCATGTCACTAATGCTTGGATTACAGCTATTGCTAATACCTAATCAGGCTTCGGCAGAAGCGCCGGATTCTAAAGACTATTATCTAATTGAACTATCTAAGTTTGGCATTTATAACGATGGTACACATCCTATTGAGACAACAAAGGGCATTAACAATGCACTGCAATGGGCGGTTAAAAATGGGAAAACGACGACGTCACTGCCGCCGGGTACCTATTTAATCGATAAAGCTAACCGGATTAATATGGTCAGCAATATGGTGTTTGATCTCCCGATGGATGCGGTGCTCCAGAAGGAAACAAATGATAAAGAGTCGTATCAACTCATGTATTTGGGTTATGGCGTTCATAACGTCACGCTGAGAGGCGGGACCTATGCAGGTGACAGGGAAACACATAACTATTCTAAAAAAGACAATAAGCACAGCTCAGGCACACATGAAGCGGGTTATGGCATTTTTACGCAAGGAGCTTATGATATTACCATTGACGGCGTGAAATCGATTAATTTTACAGGCGATGGTCTCATACTAGGCGGTTACGGCACGATGGCAAAGGATTTGTATGAAGACCATTTTGTATTAGGCGCATTCGATGATAAAGGAAAAAATGTCGCGAATGCCAAAAAGCTTCGAACGAAGCAGCCGCTTAATTTTACGAATACGATTTTTAAAACAGAAAAACAATTTGAACTGTCGAATGCGATTAAACTGCCAAATAAATTTGATATCTTCTTCTATAAAGCGAACGGAGCTTTTATTAAGAAGCTGGCAAATGTAAAGGTGCGCGAGCTCATCGACATACCGGAAGGAGCGACGCAGTTCCATCTTGTATTCGAGCAAGCGACCAAAAAAGGCGCCTATGTGGAATTTTGGAACAAAAGTGTAACGAAAAACGTGGTTGTGAAAAATTCTGAATTTGCTTATAACCGTAGGCAAGGGATTACGGTCGGCGGTGCTGACCAAGTACTTATTGAGAACAACGTTCTTCATCATATCAAAGGGACGATGCCGCAGTCGGGAATAGATGTGGAGGGCGGTTTTGGCGAGAACGGACACCGCAACAGCAATATTACGATCAAAAGCAATAAATTTCACGATAATGCTTCGTACGATGTCATTCTATATGATGGAAAAGACGCAATCGTAGAAGACAATCATTTGGCATCAAAAGGTGCAATTGGGCTAGCCATCTCCGATCCATTTAAAGGGGCCATGATTAAAGGCAATCACTTTGACGGCTCTCGCATTGCAGCGGCTCATGATGCCACATTTATCGATAACAAAATGAATGATTCCTATACGTCGTTTACGGGTCCTAATATCAAAATAGACGGCATGACCTTTACGGACTCTATGTTTTTAATTAGTGCGAAGGATGCTTTTGGAGTGAGTGCATCGAACATCGTTATGAATAACAACAAAAAGAGTGATTCTGGTCTATCGCTTTGGGGAAAACCGATTCGATTGAAAAACATAACGATTAACGGCGAGGGCAAGCTTAGGGTCGTAACGGGCGGAATAACCGAGGGCTCGATCATCGATAACTTAAAGGTAACCGGCTTTAATACCGATTCCGGGTTAACGCTGCCTCCTGCCACTTACAACAACTGCGAATTTATCGGAGCCGCGGGAACGGGCAAATTTGGATCGATTGCGATTTCACAAGCCGGCAAATATGTGTTCGATGGCTGTTCCTTTCAATCACCGCCAGCGCTTAGCACATTAGTGATTGCTGAACATCCGAAGCTTGATTTGACGATCAAAAATTCGACGTTCGAGCTATTAGGCAACTCTCAAGCTATTAGTGTACAATCGGCGAAAAACCTGCTGCTGGAGAATAATACGATTACAGCGGAAAAGCTAACCTCCGATAAGACGGAGATTGTGCGTATTAACGATTATTGGAAACGAAATGATCCGCATGATGTTCTTAAAGCAGTGATTAGAGGAAATACGATTAAAACCAATTTGGCGGCAATCGGCATCACTACTTTGTACGCGGGAACAGGAGCGCCTGCCTACATTATTGAAAACAATACCTTATACACAGCTAAGCTGGTTCAAAAGAAAAACGATATTTTGAAAAATAATTCGATTAAGAAACAATAGGCTGGCAGATGTTAGCTTTTATAAAAATGAGCATCCGTTTTCTTCACTTGAAGAGAACGGATTTTTTATTGTATTTTTCCGATTCGACGCGGGGGTAGGTAAATAGCTATAATAAGGAAATGAAGTTGCTTAGCAATTCCATTTCTTGCTTTATTGATTACCATACAATGAATAGGATGAATGTTCATGCTCAAGCGGCTTGGTAGAAGTATCCGTGACTTTCGTGAAACTTATAAGCAACATTTGTTGTTTGAATATTTATTTATGCTCCTAACGAGCTTTGTCATCATTCCGATTATTTCTTTTATTTTTAACCGTATGCTTCGTGTACTTGGATCGGGCTCTGTATTGAATGGCGATGTATATAAAATTGGTCTGAGCTACACGGGCGTTGCTGGGTTAATTGCGATCTGTTTAGTAGCTGTACTTGTGCTTTTTATCGAGTTTGGCGTAGTTATTACGATTTCTCAGCAGCATTATTTTGGCAAACAGGTATTGATCTCAGATGCCGTGCTGACGACGCTGAGACAGACGCCTAAACTATTTGGATTCGGCTTGATTCAGCTGTTGTTTTTCCTATTGTTTCTTGTGCCGTTTATTGAATCGCCGCTGTCAACTTCCCTTTTTGCACAATTTAACGTCCCGATATTTTTTAACAGCCGCGTCTTGAGCTCGTCTATGATGATGCTTTCTTTATACGGCTTGTTGCTTTTGGCGGGCGTGTACACCATATTGAGATGGATTTTTGTTTTGCATTTCATTATGATCGAAGACAAATCCATTCGAGTAGCAATTAGAAGCAGTCTCTTATTGACGAAGGGAAAGCGGTTATCGATCTTTGTTAATCTGTTTTTGCTAAATGTGTTCGTATTCGCGCTTGGTTTTGTCGTCATCTCATCTGTTGCATATTTGCCAGCGTGGCTGGACATCAATGTGCTAAAAGCGGTGTCCAATCATTATTCATTAACGCTAACAACGGTGCTAACTTATATGTTCACTTTGCTGCTCGTGCCGATTAATATTATCTTTTTGACAAGGCTCTTCTATCACTTTAAACGTACACGAGGCGTAATGCCGCGAGATCAGCTCCGTTTATTCAAAAATGGCTGGGTTGGCCCCCTTGAGCAGCGTCTTATGACTTTTCTAAAAGGCAGAACGAGGAAACGAGTGCTCTACAGCTCTATATTGGCTGCTTATTTAGCGCTTGCGCTGTTTGTCAGCTATGCGGCTAATGATCAATTGGTTTATGTAAAATGGAGCGTGCTCTTGTCTGCTCATCGCGGCGATACGCTCGTTGCGCCGGAAAACTCGCTGGAAGCGATTCGCAGCTCAGTGGCGCAAAGCATTGATGCTGTTGAAATTGATGTACAGATGACAAAGGATGGCGTAGTTGTCCTGAACCATGACTATAATTTACAGCGAATGGCGGGTGTGCCGAAGCGGGTGAGCGAGCTGGATTATGACGAAATTGCGAGGCTGAACATTGCCAAAGCTGGCGGTGAACCCGATGAGATTGTGCGAATCCCCATGTTATCCGAGGTGCTTGGAGAAGTGCTGGGGAAGTCGAAGCTGATCATTGATCTTAAGCCATACGGTTCAGGCGAACAATTGGCTGAGCATGTTGTTGCATTAATTGAACAATTCGATATGGTGCAGGACTGTTATATTCAATCATTCGATCGGTCTACGCTTCAGCATATTCGGTCACTGAACCCTGAAATTAAAATTGGGCAAATTTTATATTTTGCACTCGGTGATCTTTCGCTTCTTGATGTTGATTTTTATACCATCGAGCAGATTATGCTGACAGAGCAGCTCGTGGAGCGTGCGCATAAAAAAGGYCGTGAGGTATGGGTGTGGACAGTGAACAGCGAGCGGAATTTAAAAGAGGTGCTTAAATTCGAAATTGACGGCATTATTACCGACTATCCTGCGCGCGCACACAATATGGTTGAGCTGAAGTAAGAACATACAGATTGAGCGGAGGGGCGGTTAACGGTGACACAAATTGAAAAATATAAATCCTTTATTGAGTCGCTCCCGCCCGGCAGCTTGTCCAAGGAGCAGCTGTTTGTAGAACAATTGCTTCTTCATGAAGAGCAGGACATGTCGATTTATTACGTGCCTTACGAATATGTGAATATTGCTGCTAAAGTGATGATTATTGGCATTACGCCAGGCTTTACCCAAATGGAGGTAGCCATACGAAGCGCGCGGGAGGATCTTGTAAACGGGGTGTCTTTTGACCTCATTGATCAACGCGCGAAGAAGCTTGCCAGCTTTGCAGGCTCTATGCGAAAAAATTTGATCGACATGCTCGATCAAATTGGATTGCCAGCAGTACTTGGCATAAAGAGCAGCGAGCTATTATTTTATGAGCTTAGAGATTTACTGCATACAACTTCAGCAATAAGGTATCCCGTGTTCATAAAGGGTAAAAATTACACTGGGCACAGCCCTGTTATTTTGAAATCAAAGACGCTATATCACTATGCTGAGAGTATCTTTCTTCCAGAATTGCTGGCGGTAAAAGATGCGCTTGTCATCCCGCTTGGCAAGTCGGTATCCGATGTAGTAAAGCATTTCGCTGACAAGGGATGGATAGATAAAGAAAGATGCTTGTTCGAAATGCCGCATCCCTCAGGAGCAAATGGTCACAGAAAAAGCCAGTTTGAACAGAACAAAGCACAGATGCAGCAGCAAGTAATGACATGGTTCAGCTAACTATATAACAGCTACAGAAATAGAAAGGCGTGACGGGGATGCATAGTAAAAAAGTTCGTATGATTACCTCTTTTGCGTTTCTAGCCAGTCTCTTATGGATATTTGCCTTAGGCTGGTCGATAAAGGATTATTTATTCGGAACAGCAAGCCAATCATCTGTATCGCAAGATACGGAACAACCAGTAGAATCATCAAGCGGATTAAAGATTATTGCATTAGGGGATTCGTTAACGAGAGGTACAGGCGACATCGAAGGAAAAGGGTATGTGGGTTATGTCAGCGATCAACTGAAGCAGTCCGGTACTGATGTTTCCTTAATTAACTTAGGCATTAAGGGACTTACCTCGTCAGAGCTAGTGGAGCAGATGAAACAAAAGGAAATCGAGCGGCAAATTGGACAAGCAGACATTATTCTGATGACCATTGGCGGCAACGACTTATTTCTCGGTGGTCAATCGCTTACGGATCTGTCTGAGGCAAGCATTTCGGGATTAGAAGAAGCGTACTTGAATCATCTAAAAACGATTTTGACGAGCATTCGTGCCGTTAATACAGAAGCGACCGTTTATTTGCTTGGACTGTATAATCCGTTCAGCGAGTTCCAAAATGGTGAGTTGATGTCGACTGTGGTTAGGAACTGGAATAGTAAAACTGCGGAGACTCTGGCACAGCATTCGAGATCTGTTCTGGTTCCGACCTATGATTTGTTTCAGCTGAATGCAGAGAAGCTGTTATTTACGGATCATTTCCACCCGAATGAGATAGGGTATCGCTTAATGGCTGAGCGGGTAGCCGCGTTAATTGCTGATGCAGGAGGACAATCATGAGCGACATTACATTAGCAGTTCAGGGTTTACGGAAGGTGATAGGCAAGCGGACGATCATCAAGGACTTAAGCTTTGAGCTGAAGCGCGGCGAAGTATTTGGCTTTCTAGGCCCTAACGGAGCAGGAAAAACGACGACCATTCGTATGCTGGTCGGCTTAATTAAGCCAACCTCCGGCACCATCCATATATGCGGCTTGGATATTGCGAAACATTTTACAAAAGCGATGCGGCATTTAGGATGTATTGTAGAAAATCCAGAGCTGTATCCTTTTCTCAGCGGAATGGACAATCTCCGTCACTTTGCCGTTATGATTAATGGAATTACGCAGGAGCGGATCAATGAGGTTGTTGCGCTTGTTGGCATGCAGGATCGAGTGAATGATAAGGTAAGCA
This sequence comes from Paenibacillus sp. TAF43_2, assembly GCF_052113545.1. Lineage (NCBI taxonomy): Bacteria > Bacillati > Bacillota > Bacilli > Caryophanales > Paenibacillaceae > Paenibacillus > Paenibacillus sp. TAF43_2. The sequence continues at coordinate 34,337 of NZ_JBFRDK010000022.1, read as the reverse complement.
CCTATTCACTCGGGATGAGGCAGCGGCTTGGGATTGCTCAGGCACTGCTTGGCAAGCCTGATGTCCTCATATTGGACGAGCCAACGAATGGGCTTGATCCATCGGGTATTAGAGAAATGCGGGCTTTTATTAGGTTTCTAGCCGAGGAAGAAGGATTGACCGTGCTCGTATCGAGCCATTTGCTGCATGAAATTCAATTGATGTGTGACCGGGTTGCGATTATTTCCAAAGGCGAGATCATTCGAGTGGATTCGGTTAAGCAGCTGTTGTCCAGCGAAGAACGTCTAGTATGGCGGCTGCAGCCGCAAGCGCTGGGACGATCGATACTTGGCGATGTTACGGCTGTCCTGGGAGAGTCGACGGATACGGTTACGACAGCTTACGTTGAACACGCAGTTGGAGAGTGGAATCGCAAGCTTGTTGAGGCTGGGGTAAGTGTGCTGGAGATGAATCGGAAGCTTCCCGCGCTTGAAGATCTATTTCTTGAGCTGACAGGAGGCGAGTCGATTGATTAATCTCGTTCAAAATGAAATGACGAAGCTGGTCGGCAAACGACGTTTTATCGTCATCTCGATCATTATTATCGTTCTTCTCTCGATGTTTACGTATGCGCAGGCGAAACAGGCAGAATCCATAAAGGAGCGGCTGGGTGACGTGGATTGGCGTACCGAATTGCAGCAGCAAATTGTGGATATGCAAAATCGGTTGAGCAGCGCAGGACAATGGCGAGAGCAAATTCAAATTCAAATCAAACAATCCGAATATTATTTGAACAATAATGTGAATCCCTCCGAGCCGGGAGCGCCAACCTTCATTAGAGGTTTTGTTCAAAACTCAGCGGAGCTGTTTCTCCCGTTGCTCATCATGATTATTGCGGTAGATATCGTCTCCTCAGAGCGGAGCATGGGAACGATTAAGCTGCTGCTCACCCGTCCGGTGAGCAGGTTTAAAATATTGCTCAGCAAATATATCGCGCTGATTTTGTCCGTTTCCTTAGTTATTTTCATATTCGGTTTGTTGTCTTACCTCATCTCAGCCATTATGTTTGGCAATCAAGGCTGGTCGGCTCCCGTATTGACTGGCTTCTCCACACAAGGAGGCGAGCTCGACATATCAGGCGTCCGCCTCGTGTCACAATGGCAGTTTATCATTCAGCAGTTTGGACTTGCATGGTTTATCTCGCTTGTAGTGGGAACGTTATCGTTCATGCTGTCCATTCTGATGAGAAGCAGCGCAGCCGGTATGGGTACAATGCTTGCATGCTTAATCGCAGGCGCTATTCTAAGCAACATGGTATCCTCATGGGATTCGGCCAAATATTTGTTCATGGTCAATCTTGGTTTGATGGACTATGTCAGTGGATCTGCTCCTCCAATCGAGGGCATGACGCTGGGCTTCTCGCTTGCCGTGCTGGCCGCTTGGATGGTCGGTTCGCTGCTCGTTTCATTTACGGTGTTTATGAGAAAAGATATTTATTGATCGTGCTGCAGGTTGTCTAACTCATCCTAAAATGCTTCTTCTATGCATAAGCATGTAATAGAGAGGAGCGTGATAAGGTTGGACAAAACGGTACGCAGATATTACCAGCAAAAACAAAAGCAAAAAGAAATAGAGCAGGAGCTGACAGAACTCAGGCAGACCATTATGAGCTACTTGGCTGAGCAGGAAGCAAGCGAGCTGGAGATTGGGAGCCATAAAGTAAAAGTGGTTGTGCAGGAGCGTAAGGAATACGACGACAACAAGCTTTATGAGGCGCTGCCAGATCCGGAGCTATGGCGAATGTTATCGAAGCCGGATGGCTCAAAAATTGCAAGCTTGGTCAAGCTGAACGTCATTAATGAGGAAAAGCTGAAGGATACTTTTTCTACAAAAACGGTTAAGCTGCTTCAGGTGGATAAGAAGTAAATTTATGAAAGGACGATTCGGTCAAACGAATCGTTCTTTTTTTTTGCGCGGCATTATAAGCTCGCTAGGGAATGATTAGCGCAACCGGTAATATCGGGCTGCTGGGGGAACGGTTTGTCAACACGACTTACCCACGAGGCTTATCCCGCCGAAGCAGCTTTGCGGCGCGAGTTATACTGAAATAGATCAAGAAATTAGATCTATATTGCTCAAACTGACCAAAACCGCACAAATAGAACTAAAACTATACTTAATATTGTGTGTATCCCGCCGAATGGCCTTTGAAGCGCGAAACTTACAGAGATAGAACTAGAAATTAGCTCTATTTCACTCAAACTGACCAAAACCGCTCAAATAGAACTAAAAACTAGTCTTATTATTGTGTGTATCCCGCCGAATTGCCTTTGAAGCGCGAAACTTACAGAAATAGATCTAGAAACTAGCTCTATTTCGCTCAAATTGACCAAAACCGCACAGATAGAACTAAAAACTAGTCTTATTATTGCGTGTATAAGGTGCTGCAATCGCCATCCAGCTAAGTCAAAAAGGAGGTAATACAACAACAGTTTCTTAGATTGTCACTAGTTGATGTTTCTCTGTGAAATCAGAGAGCTGATACTTCAAACAGACTCTCAAAAAGTCGTACCGATTTTTCATTGGTCTGAACTCTCTGAATCAACTTACAGACAACATGGAACTGTCATCCTAAACGCAACTTTTTCATCACTCTAGTCGTCATACTTACCAAATAAAGCCAAACTACGGGCGCATTAGATTTTAGTGTGCAATGGAGGCCTTGTATTGATGATTATCAAAAAATATCAAACAACAGCAATCGTTGTGCTGCTCGCCTTGCTCGTTGGTTGTGAGGGCAATGCCATTAACGACATGCCATCAAATCAAATATCCGCTAAGGAAACACCCGCGAATGCTGTGCAGCTCGTCCAAAAAGAAGAAGTCGCAACTCCTATACCGATTACGATCGATACGATTAAGAGTGAAATAAAAGATGATCTGACCCAAGATCAGGTTCATACGCTTTTTGGAATACCAGCATCATCTGGAGAGAATTACATCATGATGAACGGTGAAATGAGTGTCATTGATCAATACATATATGAAGAAGGCCAATCAAAACTCGTCATTCAATGGTCCAAGGAAGGGCAGCTGCTATACGCTGTGTTCTACGATACGGATGCTTCAGGGAATCGCAGGAGCTTCCTGCCTGCCATCAAGGAGCTGTCGTCGTCCTCATCAGAAAATAATCTTGTAGCTAAAGAGAATGCGATAGAGCTGAATAAGCCAGTTACATTATATACGAACACGAATGCCTATGAGTGGTGGGGAGGAACACGAGCTGTTAAGTCCATCTCTGTAGATGCTCGGACAAAATATAAAGTCGTTACTTTATCGGATGATTTTGCCGAAATTCAGGACGAATCGGGATACGGCGGGTTTGTACCCGTGTGGTATTTAACGAAAGAAGCCGCTCAAGTGAATGATATAGCACCGTTATCGTTAAAAGCAAAAGAAAGTGCTAAAGCGAAGTGGTATCCGAATTCACAAGGTGATGCGACAACGATGAAAGAGGGAGATACCCTTTATGCTTACAAGCAATATGGGGATTGGTATGGAGCTGCCGTACCGGATAGTACCGAAGGTGATAAATCCTATGGCCTTCTATGGATTCGTAAGGATCAAGTAACGTCAGCTGGTGGTGCTGCGCCTTTGTTTGAGATTGAAAATAGCAAACAAGCGGTAGCTGCTGCTGTGCGGAGTGTACTTGTGCCTGGTCTTGAGAAAGCTCGCGTGAAGGCGATCTTTGGTGAACCTTCGTTCGAAGAGTCTTCCGAAAATGTAGCACCATTAGAAAAAAAAGCTCGCACCCTTCCATTATGGCGTTATGAGGGTGACCAAAATGAGCTTATCGTTGCTTGGTCAGAAGCGGGGACACTTCGGTATTCGATATACCGAGACTCCCCCGAACTAATTGCGCCACAATATGGTGTTAGTGCTCAAGGACCTCTTGTACCTTCGCTGCATATGCAGTGGGATTGGCGCTTCAAGTCCGATCTCGGATTCAATTTTCTACTTGAAAAGGTTGGTAATGTTCTCCTCATCGCAGGCGAGGATGGCGGCTTCAGCGGTATGCATAATAATTCGAATATATATGCGCTTGACTCTGCTACGGGTCGCAAGAAATGGCAGTTTGATTTTGGCTTTGGAAGACATGATTACGGTTTATCGCAGGATAAGGAACGAATAGCGTTTCTTAAAAGCTCTATGCAAGAAGACCGTCCAGTTCATACGCTTCAGGCATTAAAGACAGCTACCGGACAAAAAATATGGCAAAAGAAGCTGGACAATGGTAAGGATGTAACCTCATTTGCTGTATCCAAAAACGTGATCTCAGCCGTACAATCAAAGCGAGTCAGCACAACGGAAGAAAAGTTTACTTATGATCTCATCGGGTGGAGCATGGGAACAGGCAAGCAGCTTTGGAATATTGAGCTAGCTCAAGCTTCAGAATTGGTGCGTGATGTCGGCAATCAGGACGTACTGCTTGTACAGGCTGGTGAGGACATGAGCCCTGTCATTTTGAATGAGCTGCAAGCTTATGATCCGTTGACTGGAAAGGTGCTCTGGAAGAAGCCGGAGCGTAAAGCGGCCTCAGTTCAAGAAGTGACGGATAGCGTTCGTTATGCGGAGCGTTCGAAAGCTTTTTGGACGAGGACGGTGGATGAATTAGTGCTAGTAGATGCCAAGACAGGCAAGGATGGGCTTCGCCTGCCTCTTGCCGGTTATAGCCGTTACGATATTATTGATGAAAATTATATCTTTCTACAGCAGTCATCTGATAATAACTTGTATAGTGAAAACGTGAAAAGCTCTTTAATCGAAGTTAAGTCAGGCAGGCCGTTATTTACATTAGAAGGAAGAGCTGAATTCGGGAAAATAGAAGGAAGCTTGTTATATTATCGCCTGAATGGTAAAGCGATGTCTTTTGATTTGAAAAAGGAAGAGCAGCGCTGGACAACATCGGGGGTTCCTGGCAAGCAAACGGATGGCGCTTCAGTTGTTCATTATGGCGGCAAGCTGATCGGCGTCTTTCCGGGTCTCGGTAATATGTATGTGTTAGATGAATCGACTGGAGAAGCAGTGAATAGACTCTCAGACGTTCGAGTTGGGTATTACGATTTTACGCCAAATCAACTGCTGAGTGGTTATTTATCGGTTATTGATGGGCAGCTTTATGTAGGCTCTTCGAATGGGTATTTTAGTAAGATAAAATAGAAGGAAGTGTGTTATGCCAATTGATGCCGTATTATTTGATTTTGATGGGACTTTAGCAGATACTTTGCCATTATCGTTTAAAGCTTTTAACACCGTGTTCAAAACATATGACAATCGAGATGTTACGAATGAAGAGCTCATAGCGATGTTTGGTCCGACAGAAGAGGAGATCATCGCAAATCATTTCAGGAATGAAGAATTCATTTTACAAGCGATTATGGACTATTATGCGATTTACAAGCAGGGGCATTTTGATACCATCGAAAAGGATCAGGCTATTATTGATTTGCTAGAACATTTGAAGGGAAAGGGGATCAAAATCGGAGTCATCACAGGAAAAAGCAGGCGAGCGTTCCAGATTTCATCTGAAGCGCTGAATTTAATAAGTTACTTTGATGTGGTGATTACTGGTGATGATGTCGTGAAGCCCAAACCTGATCCCGAAGGTATATATAAGGCATTAGAAATCCTTGGCGTTGATAAATCCAAAACCGTATTTATTGGCGACAGCAATGCAGATATTGTGGCAGGTAAATCTGCTGGCTTACGGACCTATGGCGTGCAATGGCTGTCAACGTTCCAAAGCAGCGTGTTTGATATACCGCCCGATGCTATTTTGAAAACCGTATCTGAATTTCTTGACATCATGAAAGAAGAGGGATAAACAGATGGAATTGAAGTGGTTGGAGTGGGCGAAACAGATGCAGGCGATTGCTCAAACGGGACTTACGTACACGAAGGATGTTTATGATATAGAACGTTATGAACAGCTGCGGCAGATGAGTATAGAAGTTATGATGAACTATACTTTGGTCAGTGAGGAGAAAATTGCTCTAACTTTCGCAAGTGATTCTGGTTATGCGACGCCAAAGGTCGATATTCGTGGTGTGATTTTTAAGGAAAATAAAATACTGCTTGTTCGTGAGAAGCTGGATGGCGCATGGGCTTTGCCGGGAGGCTGGGCGGATATCGGTTATTCGCCTTCGGAGATTGCAGTGAAAGAGGTCAAAGAAGAATCAGGGTTTGATGTTGCGCCCGTTCGTTTGCTCGCTGTATTGGATAAAAAATTCCATGATCATCCGCCTGAGCCTTACCATGTATATAAGTTTTTTATACTTTGTAAAATCGTTGGTGGAGAGGCCGCTGGCGGAGTAGAAACAAGCGCGGTTGATTTTTTTGAGATAGATCAATTGCCTGAGCTGTCTGCGGAGAGAAACACCAAAAAACAGATTCAAACATTGTTTGAGTTTCTGGAAAACCCAAATAAAGAGATTATTCTGGATTGACCTGTTGCAATAATCGGGATCGTAATATTTTATATACCTTGAGATGAAGCGGCTTTATTTTCAATTGTCGAAATACCGTACATGCACTTCTAGGCGGCTACCCACATATAATGGAGAACAGACATCAGTGTTCATCTGTAATACATCGTGGGGGTGACTGAGCATGCCAGGATTGTTTTCGGCAATAGCACTATTTATTAAACAGCTTTCGCTACTTGTCTCTTATGTCAAAAATAATGCTTTTCCCCAGCCTCTTCAAGAGGAGGAGGAAACTAAACATCTGCAACTGATGGCGGAAGGTAATCAACGTTCACGAAATCTTTTGATCGAACATAACCTTCGACTTGTCGCTCACATAGTGAAAAAATTCGACAATACTGGGGAGGATCTCGAGGATTTGATCTCGATCGGGACGATCGGTCTGATTAAAGCGATCGAGAGCTTCCAAACCGGGAAAGGGACGAAGCTCGCTACATTTGCTGCTCGTTGTATCGAGAATGAAATACTTATGCACCTTCGGTCTTTGAAGAAGACTAGGAAAGACGTATCACTTCATGATCCAATTGGAACGGATAAGGAAGGCAATGAAATTACGCTGATCGATATCCTCGGTACTGAAGCGGATGATATCGTCGATAAGGTGCAGTTGAAAATTGAAAAGTCGAAGATATATAAGAATTTGGATATACTCGATGACCGTGAGAAGGAAGTTGTCATCGGGCGCTTCGGTCTGGAGCATGGCGGGGATGAGCGGACGCAGCGGGAGATTGCGAAGGAGCTCGGGATCTCGCGGAGTTATGTTTCGCGGATTGAGAAGAGGGCTCTAATGAAGCTTTATCATGAATTTTATAAGGCGAAGCGGTGAGACTGACCTGAGCTCTTATAGTACATCTGACATTATCGTATGTAGCAATAAAGTTATGAATAGATTGAACTATGTTACATCAATAAAAGGAACCAAACGATAGAGATTCCGTTTGGTTTTTTTCTGTATACGCATTCCACACATGTGGAGTGTGTGGCGGTGCTGGTTTGGAACGGAACTGAAGATAAGTAACATTAACAGCCCTTCTAGCGAAGGGCTGTTATATCGTTTATACTGATAAAACCAATTTACTTCTTAGGAGTTGTCTAACGAATCATGATAAAGAAAGAAGTCGCGCATATACGCAAGCAATTTAAGCTGGATCACGATATGATGAATATTAACGACATTCTCAACGTGTATATTATGAAGGATAGCAACGAGGTCTATCATTGGGAGAGCCAGGCGTTTGCTCTGGTGGATAGAGAGAAGCAGGAGTTGTATATGGGGAATTTCAAAAAACTGCTGACCGGAGAATTGGATCAGAAGTTGTTCGAGTTGAAGTTTCAGGAGGAAGCAGAGGATCCGACGCGAGTGATACTTCACCAAGGTTTGTCGACAGGCAATCCTGAAGAATGGAAGGACCTGATGCTGCTGTTGGTGGATAAAATGTTGGTGGATACCAAGTATGAACAGGATACAGTAGTCACGTTCGTTCGTGGACAGTATTTCCGGCCGACCAAGGGCAGAAATGAAGAAGCCGAAGAGAGCGGGAAGGACGAACTGTTCGCGCATCCGTTCATTCTATGCAGCATGAATTCCACGGAGAAGCAAAAGAAGACTCTCTTGTTCGATTATGTGGAGAGGGAATTTAAGTACAATGTCATTGTAGATCCGATTATCAAGTTAAGTTCGCCGGAGCACGGGTTCTTTTACCCTAGCGTGACGGATAACTATTCCGATGTGAACCGCATTCTGTATTGTACGGCAAAATCGAATTATCCAGATCCGCACTTCATCGGACAGGTCTTAAATGCCGAAAGATCCATGACGGCAATGGAAGAGAGGGCTATTTTCGAAGACATCGTGAAGGAAGTGGTGGGCGAACAACTCGACGTAGCCACTCTCGCACAGGTGTACGAGGAGATCCACCAAGTAATCGAAACCAACGAAGATAAAGAAGAACCCCCGAAGTTGGATTATAAAGATGTGGAACGTGTGCTGACAATAAGCGGCATAGATAACGTGACAACGGATAAAGTGGAACGTGCGTTTCAAACGATTGTCGACGATAGGAACTATGAAATGAAGGCAAGCAGCGTTATGCCGAAATTCACTYCAAAATCGATTAAGATCGATACAAAGGTAGCCTCGATTTCGGTCAGCCCGCAGGATTTAAAATATGTGAGACAGGTGAATTATCAAGGGAAACGATGCATCCTGATTGAGATCGACGAAGATGCCGTAGTCGAAGGATTTACGCTCAGTACAGAGACGTTATAGACTCAGTTGACAGCGTTGGTTGATGCGGTTGCAGCCTTTGAATAGGTCGGCGCATAATGTGTTCTTGAGGAAATGAAAATATTAAAATAAGACAACAGCGAGCAGAGGAGATAGTCTTGCTGGAGGATAAGTCACCGGGATGGTGCTCATCGTATAAAGTTTGTTCACACTGTCTACTCGACACATGTGGATTGCTGTGTGTTGTTGGTAATAATATAGCAGCTAAGAGCCACATTTTCTTGCAAGTTGAAGCCCGGCAGTATACTGTCTGGGCTTTGTTTGTCTCTATGGATATACATGCACTGTATAAACTATTATTATGTGGTTTATTGCCTTAATGGTACCTTCTTGAGACAATAACTAGTGTATAAATTTGAATGTTGTCGAAATAGACCGTTATTGAGGAAATAATTATGAATTATTGAATATATTCTTCAAGTACAAATTTCCAAGAGTTAGAGAGTTGAAATACAGAAGAACGAGATGGTTCAAGTGTCAGAAAGGAAGTAATTCTATGTTTTATATTGTTTTAATCATCATACTGGCTGCTTTAATCATTCAATCCGTTTATCTTGTATATTACAAAAACCAAATTAAGGATATCGGCAACCAATTATCTTTTATATCAGACCATCACTCATTCAAAATGATACAAACACAAATTAAGCCAAAAGAAATTCATCGGTTAATCGATTTATGTAATGCAATGCTTCGTGATCAACGAAAGTTGAAGCAAGATTTTAGCGAACAAAAGGAAGAAATCCACGCGACCATTATGAGCTTGTCCCACGATATACGAACCCCGCTGACTTCACTTGACGGCTATCTGCAATTGGCGGAACGATCCGAGTATCTTAAAGAAAAAACAGAGTATGTTAGTCTGGCACAGACTAGAATGAAACAGATTATTACACTTGTTGACGAGCTGTTCCTATATACGAAACTGAAAAACCCAGATTACATCTTGGAGCTTGAGCCAGCTGATGTGATAAAAGTGTTAAATAAACGTCTGTTTACCTTTATCGACGATTTTTTGCGAAGTGGCTATGAACCAAACATCTGCATGGTGGAAGCACCGCTATTTATAGTGGGAAATGAAAGTGCGTTGGAAAGAGTATTTGAGAATGTGATCAAAAATTACTTTATGCACAGTGAAGGTGCTCTAAGCATTCGTAATGAGGAGAAGCAGGACGAGGTTTTGTTTCATTTTTCCAATGTACTGAAGCGAAATCATCTGCTGAGCCTTGACAACATATTTACTCGCTTTTACAAAGCAGATCCGTCGCGTACGAACCAATCTTCAGGACTGGGACTTTTTATCGTGAAATCACTGATGGAGAAAATGAATGGTTATGTGCAAGCTGACCTGAACGATGAGCAGTTTTGCATCAGCTTAGCTTTTAAGAAAATCGTAAAGGAGAGTTGACGTGTACAATGACACGAACCACCCCAAAATTCTAATTGTCGAGGACGACGTGCATATCAACAGTGGCTGGTTGATTGTTCGAATGTAGGTTTGTGATATACTTTTTGATATAAGAAGAGTCGTATACCGATTTCGAGGAATGTTACGCTGTGTTTAGATCTTTTTGAGGACCCCCAAACGGGAATCGGATGATGGATTTGCGGATAGGGTTGACTTCACAAACACTGTCGTCAATGAAAAATTAAGAGGTAACGATAAACTAATTAATTAACGTTTAAAGATAGGATTAATCCAATTTAGTGAACAAATCCCCAAAAAAGGAGAAAATCGTAGTGAACTATATCTGTACAATCGAATTGAACGCAATTGAGCCGAAAATATGGCGGAAATTTCAGTTTCATCCGGAAATTACTTTTCATCAATTACATACTATTATTCAAATCGTAATGGGATGGACCGATTCGCATTTATATCATTTTAACGTTAGTGGAAAGATTATCGGATTGATTGACCCGGAATACGGTTTTCAACAAAATAAGACTCTGAATGCAAAGAAAGAAACGGTAATCAGTCATCTTTATCTTGAGAATACGGACATCAGCTACATGTATGACTTTGGAGATGGCTGGGAGCATTCAATCAAACTGGTAAAAATAAATTCTGTAGACCCAGAGAGTGCGAAGGAAGAATCGTTATACCCACTTTGCTTGGGAGGTGCACGCAATTGCCCGCCTGAGGATATTGGCGGTCCATGGGGCTTTCAGCATATGTTGGAAGCGATCCGAATGCCAAATCATCCGGATCACAATCATTTCATAGAGTGGCTGGAGGAAGACTATGATCCAGAAAAGTTTGCTTGCGATGAAGTCAACGTCTTACTTCACCATAAGCAGAACAAAGTATCTCCGAAATTGCCTCACCAGAAGCCGAAAGCATCGAAGGCGGCAAAGCTTACAAAGTCGGCGTTAAACAAACATTTGAAGCAAATGAGCCCTGATCAGCTGAGAGAGTTGATTATAACAAGCTTTGAAGTCAGCAAAGAGATAGGTAAGATTCTTGCCGTACGGATTATAGGCGAAGAAGCTGAGAAAGCTCTTTTTCAAGAGTATAGGGATAAGGTTGAAAATGAGTTTTTTCCGAAAAGCGGACATGGAAAACTGAGACTGAAAGAAGCGAAAAAAGCGATTTCCGAATTTGAGAAGTTTACGGGAAATGAAAGGTTAACGCTTGAGCTAATGCTTATTTATGTTGAAAATGGCGTCGAGTTTACCGTAACATACGGCGATATCAACGAACGCTTCTATTCAAGTGTTGTATCGGTATATGCTGATATTATAGACAGGGTGAATCTAGACGTAACGGGTGAGCTATTTAAAGAGTATGAGTCTCGCATTAACAGTGTTGTATCTAATTCAATAGGTACCGGATGGGGATTTTATGACAACCTAAGTGAATTAAATTCAGAGTTGGTATGAAGCTAGTGTAGTCTCATTACTTACTATATGTTAATTAAGTAATGTAAAATTGACCAGGTTTTATCCGCAAAATTTTAAAAAATCAACAACACTGGGAGGATCTTGAGGACTTAATTAGCATTGGGACAATCGGTCTAATTAAAGCGATCGAGAGCTTCTAAACCGGGAAAGGGACGAAGCTCGCTACATTTGCTGCTCGTTGTATCGAGAATGAAATACTTATGCACCTTCGGGCTTTAAAGAAGACTAGGAAAGACAGCTCTTATATTACATCTGATCTAGTGATAAAGGTAGGGTTTGATTGTACGATGTTAATAAAAGAAACCAAATGGCAGAGATTCCGTTTGGTTTTTTTTACTGTATACATACTCCAGACATGTAGAGTGTATAGTGTTGCTAATGAAAGGGTGCCGAGAAGTCGTGCACCCTTCTTTTACTTCTTGTTCATTGATTTTTTTGGTCAATAATCTGCGTCTAATCCCTACTCATCTAGCCACTTATTCATTTTATATCCTATCTTTTCAGTTACGTGAATAGCGACACTATGAAAGACAAAATCCCTTCAACTGCAACGAATGAGAACACGGTTTGTTAACTTGGATGAGCAAAAATCCCACCGACATGTCTGCAAGACTTATGACAAGAAATAAATAATGTCCAGTTTATGGGACACCCTCTTATTTCACATTATGTTACTCTCCCTCGGTTTTAGATTCTAATATACTTTTTATACCATTGTTTACCCTCTCAATGTTCGCTATAATGTTCTTGTAAATTAAATTGAATACAACCCTCATCCTATCAAACGGTGAGGTAGAGGTCGCGGTTGTTAGAAGTAAATCAGTGGAGACGCAGAGAACGTCATTGAAGCTGTTGAAAGGAACTACCGCCGAAGTTTGATTGCTGCTCTGGGCATTTGGGCTGGGACTGTTGCCGGAAGGTGCAGAACTGTCACAAATTTATGATAAGTAAATTTGTGATGAGCTATCTTCAAAGAAGATAAGTTGGGAATGATATAAAACGTTCACCTCTGTGAGCGTTTTTTTTTGTGACCATAAGAAACGTTTGTTCTGAAAGACAGTGTCACCGTTTCTTCTTGTTTCCCACTCCAGAACAATGGATCGACATCATGATTAAGGAGTGTTTTTAATGTCATCAAACAATTCGACTGAGCTACAGCAGTTGAAACGCGGGCTAAAGGCTCGTCACCTCACGATGATTGCACTAGGAGGCTCCATTGGTACAGGCTTGTTCCTTGCTAGTGGTAGTGCAATAGCTGAAGCTGGTCCAGGGGGAGCTCTTCTCGCTTATATAGCGGTGGGTATTATGGTGTACTTCCTTATGACTAGTTTGGGAGAACTTGCAACCTATATGCCGGAATCGGGATCTTTTAACACCTATGCGAGCCGCTTCGTGGATCCTTCTTTGGGATTCGCCCTGGGATGGAATTTCTGGTTTAACTGGGCGATTACGATTGCCTCTGAGCTTGCAGCAGCAACTCTTATTATTAAATATTGGTTTCCTGATAGTCCTTCTTATCTGTGGAGCATCCTGTTCCTTGCCATTATTTTCGGTTTGAATTTACTGTCTGTCAAAGGATATGGTGAATCGGAATACTGGTTTGCATTGATCAAAATTGCCGTTGTCATCATCTTCTTGATTGTTGGGGTGCTTATGATATTTGGTATAATGGGAGGCTCGAAGCCAACTGGCTTCAGTAATTTCACACTAGACGGTGGGCCGTTCCATGGTGGTTTTCTAGCGTTTCTTGGTATCTTTATGGCAGCGGGTTATTCCTTCCAAGGAACCGAGCTTGTCGGCATTGCAACGGGTGAAAGTGAGAACCCTCGTGAGAACGTACCGAAGGCCATTAAACAGATCTTCTGGCGTATTCTGCTTTTCTATATTTTTGCAATCTTCGTAATTGGTATGCTGATTCCTTTTACACATCCGAGCTTGATGCAAGCTGGTATTGAGAATATTGCAGTTAGTCCGTTCACCCTTGTTTTTGAAAAAGCGGGATTCGCCTTCGCGGCTGCTATTATGAATGCCGTCATTTTGACTTCGGTGCTGTCTGCTGGTAACTCGGGAATGTATGCATCTACACGTGTACTGTGGGTACTTGCCAAAGAGGGCAAAGCACCTAAGTTCCTAGAGAAATTGAACAAACGCGGTATTCCTATTAATGCGCTGCTGGTCACTTGTGCAGTCGGCATGCTTGCGTTCCTAGCTTCCTTCTTCGGTGATGGGGTTGTGTATTTATGGCTGCTCAATGCTTCTGGCATGTGCGGATTTATTACATGGCTTGGAATCGCAATTAGTCATTACCGTTTCCGTAGGGCATTCGTTGCACAAGGTCGGGATTTAAGTGAACTTCCTTATAAAGCCAAGTGGTTCCCGTTAGGTCCACTTTTTGCCTTTGCATTATGCATGTTCGTTATTATCGGCCAGAACTTTAAAGCTTTCACTGGAGAAACGATCGATTGGTATGGCGTGCTTGTTTCCTATATCGGAATTCCGTTATTCTTAGGTGTATGGCTAGGCTATAAATTTGTGTACAAGACCAAAGTCATTCCTCTTAAAGATTGTAAATTTGACTAGAATGCAGGGAATCATGAGCAATGGGACAGACAAGTCATGTGGAGTGCTGTGTGTTGCTCGTGAGGATGTAGCATTTTTGAGAGCCGCATTTACCATAAAACAAATATTACGAAACTTAAGAGAATCTTGCTTGAGTTTTTATTTTATTAGAGCATGAAAAGGAAGTTGAACATTTTTGTAGAAAAATGTAGTAATGAACTGTGGACATATCTCTTAATTTAATAGAGTACAAGGCCAGCATCTGGACTTCCCACAAACCTCTTTACACAAGATTAACTTGTGTAAAGGGGTTGTTTGTTTTGAAACGAAGAAAGTACGACAAGGCCTTTAAAGTGGAAGCTGTCTTACAAGTGCTAGAAGAAGGCAGAAAGACGCAAAAGGTGGTTCACATGGCGAAATCAGGCCGAAAACACATACATTCTGCATTCAGAGAAACACCGCGCAATTGAGTCCTATTATGATGAAGTCGCCTTTGCTTTGAGCAACACTTAAATGGAGAGCCGGATGCGCTGAGAGGCGCAAGTCCGGTTCGGGAAGGAGAGGTGGGGAAATAGTTCGACTACGCCCTGTCTCTTACTTCACTCCCTTTGCAGACCGGTGGTTTTCTGTATTTGGCGACATAAAAACATGAAAACGCGAACTAATGAATCAAGGAGGGTTTTCTACCGCAGGGGAAGCGAAACGTGTTGTTTTTGAATATATCGAAATGCTTATAACACCAAACGCATACACTCCGCTCTCGGTTATAAAACGCCTCTGGAGTACGAACTACAATCTAGGTGATTCTTTGGTCTTAACTATGTGTCAAGGAGATCAGGGGAATCCACTCCGCGGCTGTCGAAAATACCGTACATCGAATGTATGATCCTTACTCTCCAATTCCATAATAGAAGGATGCATGCAAATTCAAGGCATGTCATAACAGGAGGGCGATTATGAAGGCTGTAACTTTCCAAGGCATAAATAACATGCAAGTGAAACAGGTTGCGGATCCGACGATTCAGAAAAAAGACGGTATTATCGTCAGAATCACCTCGACCGCCATATGCGGTTCCGATCTTCACATCTACCAAGGAGCGATCCAAGCTCAAGCCGGGTATGTGGTCGGACATGAACCGATGGGGATCGTCGAAGATGTAGGTCCCGAGGTAACAAGGGTCAAGAAAGGCGACCGGGTTGTTCTGCCGTTTAATGTTTCTTGCGGCAATTGTCATTACTGCCAACACGACATGGAGAGCCAATGCGATAACTCCAACCCGAATCCCCAAGTAGATACGGGCGGCTACTTCGGGTTTACGGAACGTTACGGGGGGTACTTAGGCGGACAAGCCGAATTGCTGTACGTGCCGTATGGCAATTTCATGCCGTTCGTTATTCCGGAATCATGCGAACTGGAGGACGAGAAGCTCCTGTTCATGTCCGACGTGTTGCCAACGGCCTATTGGAGCGTGGACAACGGCGGCGTGAAGCAGGGGGATACCGTGGTGGTGCTTGGCTGCGGCCCAGTCGGCTTGATGGCGCAAAAATTCGCGTGGATGAAAGGGGCCAAACGGGTCATTGCGATCGACAATATCCCGTACCGGCTGAACCATGCCAAAAAAATGAATAAAGTCGAAATCTTCAACTTTGAAGATTTCCAAGACATGGGGCTCCATATAAAAGAAATAACGGGCGGGGGTGCGGATGTCGTCATCGATTGCGTCGGAATGGACGGCAAGAAGACGCCATTGGAGCAAGAAGAGCAGAAGGCCAAGCTGGTTGGCGGAACGCTCAGCCCGATCAACATCGCGATGAATGCGGTGCGGAAATTCGGCACGATTCAGATTACTGGGGTATACGGTTCTAAATACAACCAGTTCATGTTCGGAAACATTTGGGAACGAAACGTGAAGCTGACCATGGGACAGGCGCCCGTGATTCATTACATGCCGATGCTGTATCAAAAAATTATGGCAGGCGAGTTCGATCCGACGGAGATCATCACACATAAAGTGCCGCTCGATCAGGCGCATAACGCGTACAACACCTTTTACAACCATGCGGACGAATGCATTAAATTCGTCCTGAAGCCTTAAATGATGGCATGAGAAGAGGGGCTGTGCCACGGGGTATTATACCCTGAGGGACAGCCCCAAGTGTTTAGTTGATTTTTCGCCAATATTCGCGGGACCTAGTTTCGTTATAGGGCTAGAGCCGCCAGGTTTACAGCAAGCTCCCAGAAGACCCGATCCGTGCCTTCGGATAGGTTTCGAAAGCCCGTACCGCTGCTTCCGCAACTTCAATGTCGTTTGCGACCGTACTGCCGCTTGCGCCGACCGCCCCGACGATTCTCCCATCGAACGACAACGGAATCCCCCCTCCGAACACGACAACGCGTCCGTGGTTGGTCGTATTGATCCCGTACAGCTCCCCGCTCGGGACCGCCAACGGAGCAAGGCTCGCCGTGGGCATTTTTAGCGCGACCGCCGTCCAAGCCTTATTATGGGCGATGTCGACACTGGCCAGCCAGGCATGGTCCATCCGATGAGAAGCAACGAAATTCCCGCCATCGTCTAAGATGGCGATCACTTCCGCGATCCCGAGCTCCCTTGCCCGGAGTTCCGCTGCTTGAATCAACACTTTGGCGACTTCTAGAGTGATTTTCAACATCTGCGTCCTCTCCCTCTCGACTGATTCGATACATGATATGAATTATGCGCTTTAGGTATGCATTCGATCCCGTCATCATAGGCATTCGTACATCCATAAATGGAGCGGGTAAGATTCCGCTTCTTTTCTTGCTCTCTATTGTATTATCCTAAAGTGTTATGACGGAAAGGAATGGTTTGTGGAGACAATACAGGAAATGTTAAAAGTTGCGTGATTAATATATATAAATGAAGGAGACAAAATGACATTTAAGGAGTTGTATATTATACCTGCGATTTTTAAAAGCTTTAAGCAAAGATAACTATACTACACTAGGTGCGGATATTGTTATTGCAACTCCAGGCAGACTCATCGATTTAATCAATCAAAAATGTATTGATTTATAATATGTCCAAATATTAATGTTTGATGAAGCCGACAGAATGCTGGATATGGGCTTTATTAATGTGAAGAAAATCATTACAAAAATGCCCGGCAAAAAACAAACTCTATTCTTCTCGGCAACAATGCCGCCGGAAATATCCAAAATAGTCAAATCACTGCTGGTTAAATTGGAGAAAGTTGAAATTACGCCGACTATCTTCAACCGTGAATCGGATAAAGCAATCTGTTTATTTAATAATTAAGGGAGACGGATGCTACTAAATCAATAAATGAGATGTGACAGTATGACTCGAAGGTATTAGTTCTATGGGTAATATACACTGCTCTAAAATAGAATTAGACCAGCATTTTGTTGTAAGATTTCAATTGTGTTGGTAATCATTAATAAAGATAGGATTTTCGAGAGGGAGACTGACACAACAATAACAAAACAGGCTTTGGTTATAAAAACCTACAGTCTGTTTTTTTATTTAGGTATCTTAATTTAAGATTAACCTCGGGGAGCCGTACCCCCTCTAACGGCGAAAAATTGTGGGGATGGGCTCGGAATATTGAAGGTGACAGGTATACAAAGGGACTGAGAACAGTATTTTCAACTATGGCATCACAATGCATTGACATATCGAGATTTAACGATATAATAATTGTCATGAACCCAATACTCATCTTTAAGGCACTGGCGAATGAAACACGCTTGAATATTCTCGATTGGTTAAAGGAACCTGAGAAACACTTTCCCACGCAAGAGGGCGGTGACAGTAAAAAAATCGGGGTTTGTGTCAGCCACATTCAGGAAAAGGCAGGGTTATCTCAATCGACCGTTTCTCAGTACCTTTTACTGCTTCAAAGGGCCGGTTTGTTACAAGCGAACCGCTATGGTCAATGGACGTATTACAAAAGAAACGAAGAGGCTATTCAAGAATTGGCTGTTTTTATGAAAGATGATTTATAGGATCGGATACAGGCATACATGGCTGATACCCTGCATTGGATATCTTCCATGTATCTAATTCCCTAATATATCGATAAAAATAGATATATAGATATACAAATGAATTATCCAAATATGGGGCATAATTTGTTAAACAATACCAACCAAATTTAAAGGAGAAATCGACATGACAACAGCTGCTCACCTAAATAAATTTCCCCGTCTTTTGTCTGATATACAGATTGGTAAACTGAAACTAAAGAATCGTATTGGTGTAGCGCCAATGACCAGAATCAGCGCATCTGAAGACGGGCAAGCAACCAAAATCATGATGAATTATTATGAAAGCTTTGTAAAGGGCGGTTTTGGATTCTTGATCACGGAAGGCGTCTATCCCGATGAAATGTATAGCCAAGGGTATCTGAACCAGTCAGGAATTGCAAATGAGAAGCATATCGATGCATGGAGAAAAGTAACCGGGGCGGTTCATCAAGCCGGATCAAAGATCATTGTCCAATTGATGCATGCAGGTGCGCAGTCACAAGGAAATCGTTATAAGAGCGAGATCATCGCGCCCTCTGACTTAACAGCAAAAGGTGAACAGCTTCCGTTCTAYGTCGGGGAGGGACCTTACAAGAAACCAAAACAAATGACAAAAGAAGACATCCAAGAGGTTGTTCATGGTTTTGCGGAAGCGGCMAAGAGGGCAAAAGAAGCAGGGTTCGATGGCGTGGAAATCCATGGTGCCAACGGCTATTTGCTTGATGAGTTCCTGACGGATTATATGAATGAAAGAACGGATGAATATGGAGGTTCAACAGAGAACCGGATCCGTATTCTGATTGAGGTCGCTAACGCAGTGCGTGAAGCGGTTGGGACTGATTTTGTCGTAGGAATCCGTATCTCTCAAGGGAAAGTCAGTGATTACTATCATAAATGGGCTGGGGCCGAAAAGGATGCCGAAATCATTTTTTCAAGTTTGAGCAGGGCGGGCCTGGATTATATCCATGTAACCGAATATGATGCGACTCGGCCGGCATTTGAAGGAACTGAACTTACACTTGCCGCATTGGCTAAGAAATTCGGTACTGTACCAGTGATGGCGAATGGCAATCTCGAAGATCCTGATAAAGCGGAACAGTTATTGATGCGTGGTGATGCTGATCTTATTACCTTGGGTAAAGGAGCGCTTGCCAACCATGACTGGCCTCAGCGCATCCTGACAGAGCAGCCTCTGCGGGAGTTTAATCCAGAAATTTTAGGACCAAAAGCCAATATAAAGGAACAGGAATTAGTAATTACAAATGATTAAGGTGGGCAAGCAGTTGGAGTATGACGGATACCCTAAAATGTATCAGAAAAATAAGTTGACGCTTGGGTTTGTGTTACCAACCGAAAAGATGACAAAGACGCCGCACATGGAGAATCAGCTGCATCTTGCTCGCAAAATCGAAGATTATGGATTTGCTGCACTTTGGCTGCGGGATGTAACCATGCAGAATCTTCACATAGACGATAATGGCCAAATGTATGATTTATGGATTTATTTAACTTATCTCGCCGCGCATACAAAAGAAATCGTGTTAGGGACTGCGGGTGTCGTCCTTCCGTTACGTCACCCGGTCCGGGTTGCAAAGGAAGCCGCATCGATACACCGCTTGTTTCCGAACCGATTGATTATGGGTGTAGCTTCGGGGGATCGCGAAATGGATTTTACGGCTTTGGGAGTCCAAAGAGAGGATAGAGGTGAGCTCTTCCGGGAGAGCTATGAATTTCTTGACGGGCTACTGCGGAATGAGAATGCAGCGATTGAATCGAACCTAGGCGTTTTTGACGGCAGTGATATGCAGTTGATTCCCCGTCCCGTAACAGCAATTCCGACGATGGTGACGGGATTCAGCCAACAATCCATGAATTGGATTGCTGAACATGGCGATGGTTGGATACAGTACCCCAGAAGTATTGATAAACAGGAAATGCTTATCCGGGATTATCGCACATTGACGGAGATGAAAGCGCCCGGCGTATTTAAACCATTCTCTCAAACTTTATTTATTGATTTATCGGAAAATCCTGATGATTCACCGGAGGAAATTCCATTAGGCTATCGTCTCGGACGCCATCATTTGGTGGAGTTGCTTCATAGATTTCAGCGAATAGGCGTCAACCATCTCGCTTTTGTCCTGTATTTTTCCTGGCGTCCTCCGGAGGAGGTCATCCAGGAGCTGGGTGAAGAGGTATTGCCTTATTTCCCTACCCATCAGATGACCATTACAACATGAATCTCACACAATAATGAATAAAGGAAATATGCCATCATGTCAAACATTGCGAATACGCCATTATCCGTGCTCGATCCCTCACCTATCATTGAAGGTGGTTCGGCTGAACAGTCACTTGCCAATACCCTTCTTTTGGCAAAGAAAGCCGAACAATGGGGCTACAAATCTAATCCGTCAACGGACTGCAACCGGGGCGGATGAAATCATGGCGCACACCGAAATCTTCGATCATGAGGCCCGTTTGCGTTCTTATGAAATTTTGGCGAACGCGGCAAAATAACAATTATGAAAAGAGGAAGACGATATGTCTGCAAATAAAACAAACAAAAGACTGAGTGATATACCATTCTCCGTGCTAGATCTATCTCCTATTGTCGCCGGCGGCAGTCCAGCCGAGTCATTTCGCAACACACTGGTCCTTGCCCAGCATGCAGAGAAGTGGGGTTATAACCGATACTGGCTCGCGGAACACCATAATATGCCTTTTATCGCCAGCTCCGCCACTTCCGTTGTGATCTCCCATGTGGCGGCTGGCACATCCACAATCCGGGTAGGCTCAGGTGGTATCATGCTTCCCAATCATTCGCCGCTAGTGATCGCGGAGCAGTTCGGGACGCTTGAATCACTGTTCCCGGGACGCATCGATCTCGGTCTTGGACGGGCACCCGGTACTGATCAGCGTACCGCTCGCGCGCTGCGTCGCGACGGCAGGAATGACGGCCAGGATTTCGATGAGCAATTGGATGAGCTGCGGGCCTATTTCGATCCCTCGTTAGCATCAGGCACTATGCATGTCAAGGCGATCCCCGGGGAGGGCCTAACTATTCCCATCTGGCTGCTCGGCTCCAGCGGGTACAGCGCACAGCTGGCCGGTCAGCTCGGTCTGCCGTTTGCTTACGCTAGTCACTTCTCGCCCGGCAACACCGTGCCGGCGATGGAATTATATCGGCGTTCTTTCAAGCCTTCGAAAGTACTGGAGAAGCCATACGCGATGGTCGGCGTCAACGTTATTGCCGCCGATACGGATGAGGAAGCGAACCGTTTGGGAACGACGCTGCAGCAGCAATTTCTAAACCTGATCCGTGGCAAGGAAGTGCAGCTGCAACCGCCTGTGGACAGCATGGACAGCTTATGGAGTGAGTACGAGAAACAAGCGTTGGAGCAGCAGCTCGGCTCATCCATCTTCGGCAGTCCTGGAACGGTGAAAGAAAAGCTGCAATCTTTCTTGAACGATACCCAAGCTGACGAAATAATGGTCATCGCCCAGGTGTTTGACCACGAGGCACGCCTGCGTTCCTACGAAATCCTCGCAGATATCATCAAGCCGTAACCCACTAGTAAGCATCATACCTAAACCATGCTAGTCGGTAGCATAAAAATGGTAGGATACACAGAGGATAGTTATCAAGTTAATTGTTTTATCTCGTTGGTTTCTCTGACTTGATATGGTGCTGCTATAGTCGGGTCTCGAACAAAGCTGAAGATAATCAAGTTAGAAATGAAAATATTTAGGCAGCGTTAACCTACCTGAATAACACAAAAGGAGAAATACAAACATGAATTCTAAATTYGAAGTTGCTTTTAAACCATTTACTTTCCGTTCTGGCATCGAAATAAAGAACCGAATTGTGATGGCACCCAYGACCAATACTGCTTCCCATGAAAATGGTGAGGTTTCAGATGAAGAAGTTGCCTATTATCATGAGCGTGCCGGTGGTGTGGGCATCGTGATTACCGCATGCACTTACGTAACCAGAAACGGAAAAGGGTTCCCTGGCGAATTTGGAGCGGATTCTGATTCTTTAATTCCTAGTCTAAAACGGGTAGCAACAACTATCCAAGAAAAAGGATCCAAGGCCATCTTGCAAATTTTTCATGGCGGTAGAATGTGTCCGCCTGAGCTACTGCCCGATCTTCAGCCCATTGCCCCAAGTGCTGTAGCAGCGGAACGCGAGGATGCTGTGGAACCGCGTGAAATGACGGCTGAAGAGATAACTGATATGGTTAAGGCCTTTGGAGAAGCAACTCGAAGAGCCATCGAAGCAGGATACGATGGAGTGGAAATTCATGGTGCCAATACGTATTTAATTCAGCAATTCTTTTCTCCACACTCAAATCGAAGAACGGATCAATGGGGAGGCACGCTCGAAAAGCGTATGGCTTTCCCGCTAGCTGTTGTAGAAGCAGTTAAGAAAGCCGTTAAGGAACATGCAAAAAAACCTTTCATCATCGGCTATCGTCTATCTCCTGAAGAAAGGGAGAATCCGGGTATCACCATGGATGATACGTTGCATTTAGTGGACAGATTGGCTGATCAGCAACTGGATTACCTCCACATTTCGGTGGGAGCATTTTGGAACGGCTCGATCCGTGATGCAAATGATCAAACATCGCGTGGTGTAATGGTTCATAATCGAGTTGGTGATCGAATTCCAGTAATGGGTGTTGGGATGYTGCGCACACCCGATGAAGTGATGAAAGCATTGGAAACAGGGATACCTTTAATCGCTTTAGGGCGGGAACTGATTATGGAACCGCATTGGGTACAGAAGGTAGAAGCTGGTGAAGAAGAAAAAATTCGTACCACTTTATCAAAAGAAGATCAAAAAGAGCTGGTGATTTCAGATCAGATGTGGGAATACTATAAAAGCATACCAGGTTGGTTCCCCATCGTTTAAGCAGAGTTAGAGCAAATATAAATCTTTCTCTAAGTCCATTGAAAAAGCGTGGAGATATTGGACAGAGCCAGAACACATAACAAAATGGCTTTTTAATTTTAGTTAGATGCTGATGAAGGATCCCCATCTTATCAATTTATTGATGATATTCATATAAATTACGCTTGAACCTCGGCGATCGCTATCGGGTCAATGAGAAACAAGTTATTTTTGTGCCTGAACTGAAACGGGAGGCGAAAAGCTGTCTGGGGACATGTCCTCTGACAGCTTTTTACTCGAACTTTGAAGGTGCAACGTTATAGTATTTTTTAAAAGATTTCGAAAACGTAAACGGATCAGGATAACCCAGAAGGTTAGCAATTTGTTGAATCGTATATTTCTTTTCGTTCAAATATTCTCTTGCCCTGTTCATTTTAATCTGGTAAATATATTGTCCCGGAGTAATGCCCAAGGCTTTCTTGAAATAAGTGATAAAGTATTTTTCTGATATGCCTACAAACGCTGCAAGCTCATTTATTTTAATAGATTTGTGCAGATTGTTATTAACATATTTGAATACCGGCTGCAACACGTCCAAATTGCTCTCCACTTTTCTTGACGTTCTCCCATTCAGAAATGAGCCGGTATATTGGCCATGTCCGTAGAGTTCAATAATTTTGGCAATAACGGCCGTTAGACAAGCCTTTAAATATAAACGGTTCCCTGGCATGCTTCGTAATAAATTCGATTGCGTAAAGGCTTTGCCGAACAAAATGGCTTCTTCCCGGATCAGCTCTTGCGGTATGATCCCCGAGAGCTGAAAATCGTTTAGAATTCGTTGCTGTTTGCCGATTTCAAAATCGAAATGAGTGTAAATAAACCGGCATCCCTTATCACTAGCTGCTGCCATATAGGGAACCCCCGGGTAAAAAAAGACCACATCTCCCGGGTTTGCGGTATGTTCAAAACCATCGATAGTAATGGTAACGATTCCGGATTGAACGAACCAAAGATCATAGTCGGTATGTGCCTTGTGTTCAATCCATTTCGTGTCGTGGGTAAGCTCAAAGAACGATTTCATTCGAAGCGAGATCAATTCCGACAATTCATTCAGAATTCCCATATCCGTCATATTCTTATCCATTGGCATCCCTCTACATTCCTTAACCAGAAGACATTTCTCATATTATTTTAGTATATCACTGGATTTATTAATCACAAATATTCGTACTATTTGACATGAAGGTCAAACTATCTCATATTCTACTTTTAAACCATTCTCCTATAATTAGGTTATAACCAGTTAGGAGGACTTGATCATGATGGATTCGAATGTTTCACAACCGAAGGTAGTTATCATTGGGGCTGGGAGTCTTTTCTTTGGGCGGCAGTCAATTTGGCAAATGGTTCACTCTAAATATTTGAATAACGGAACACTTTCTTTAGTAGATACTGACGAAGAAAAACTATCCAAGATGGTAAGGCTCGCTGAAATGGTTGCAAAGGAAAACAATGTATCTCTCAAAGTGGAAGGTTCGACGAATAGGAGACAGGTATTGAAGGGAGCTGATTTCGTCGTTCTCAGCTTTGCTGAGGATACCGTCAAATACCGTGGCATCGATTGCCAGGTTTCTTTAAAATATGGAATTCGGATGTGCTCTGGGGATACCATCGGTCCAGGCGGAATATTCAGGGCAATGAGAGAGCTGCCAGTCATTATGGAATGCGCTAAAGATATTGAGGAGCTTTGTCCAGATGCGTGGGTTATCAATTACATCAATCCATCTACCGTACATGGGATCGCGTTAAGCCGATATGCTCCGAAACTTAAATCCTTTGCGCTTTGCGACTCCCATCACATGCCGAACAAGAAAGCTTACTACGCGATTAGAGCGGGTATCATTCAGGATCAAAGCGAATTCAAAGAGGAGATCGACCGGAAATTTGATTTCCGCGTTGCCGGTGTCAATCATTTCACCTGGCTGCTTAAGGCGGAGTATGACGGAAAGAATGTTATGGCTCCGATTGCCGAGGCATTAAGGAGGTCGGCAGGAACGGAAAACAACGGTGGGGATAGAGGAGCAAAGGCGCTTTATAACGATGCAATCACTTATGAGCTTTATAACATTTTCGGGTATATTCCAACATGTACGGCCCATACCAAAGAATACGTCCGGTATTGGCAGGGACTTGGCAAGACGGAAGACGCCATCCCGCCGTTATCGATTTGGGAAACGGAAGACCGGTATAAACGGCATGAGGAAATGTGGCGGCAAGTGGATGACTTCGTCACAGGGAAAAATCCTATCGCCGATTATATGAAATCTTTCGGACCCGATCACGCTACGGATATTATCGAAAACATGGTGGGGAATTTGAACAAGCGTTTCTTTATTAATACGCTCAATAACGGTGCGGTGACCAACATGAATAACGATTCGTTTCTTGAGTTGTTAAGCGAAGTAAGCATGGATGGAATCAAACCGCTTCATATGGGTGAAATGCCGAGGGGAATCCGGGGCATGCAGGAGCTGGTGCTGGATACGCACGAACTGACTGCGGAGGCTGTTGTTGAACGGAGCTTCACGAAATTGAGAAGAGCGATGATGACCGATCCGCTTGTGAATTCCATACATGATGCGGATTTAATTATTAAAGAGTTGTTGGAAAAGGAAAGGGAGATCATTCCCGAATATTGGTATGAGTAAACTAGTACGGCAAACATACAATCTGAATGCCTAAACAATATTTTCAAAACAATAGACTTGAAATAGCTCATGCTGAAATTGCATGAGCTATTTTTGTTAGGTTTAACTCAGTTGGGAGCACGAGCTGGTTGGTTACACTACCCTAAAAGTAAGACGAAGTAAGGCGAAGAAATAACACGGGGGCTTAGCTCAGCTGGGAGAACACCATTACCAGTTTAACACCCATAAAAACGGCGAGTTAACTACTAAATATGGGGTTATAGATAGGGGTGAATAGGTCGCTGGCAACGATCAGTCGGCGGTTCATTCCGCCTAGCTCCACCATACCTTATTATCAGAACGGCAGAGATGCCGTTTTTTTATTTCTTGGATATTTCAAATCCCTAACTGAGAACATTTGAACAGTTTAGGTATGTATGCTGAAATTCAGCAATTATTTTACATAATTACTAAAATGAAATCAAATGCTTGGTTCTTTGTAACGTCAAACATGCTGAGTGGACGTGGTACTAGAGGTGCAGCTAACATGCTGACCAGTAACTCTGCCGCAGTTTATCGCTAATACTGAGGCTCTTAGGGAGCTTGGGGTTGGCGATGATGAAGAGGATCCATTAGAAGCATACACGTAAATTCAAAGCGCGATCGACAATGACCTAAAAATACATGGGCATACGCTCGTCTGGGAAAGCCAATCGATTCCGTGGCTGAACAACGCTAAGATCTCTGAATCCGACCTGACTCCGTCCAACCCAGGACTGACCGAGGCTGGGACGTATACAAACATGAATGACTATATTAACGTGGTTCTCACGCATTTTAGCAAGTTAAACAAGAGAAGCACGCAGAACATCATCTCGTGGGACGTCGTTAAAAAAGCGATGTTGAAAAATGCATTCGATAAGGCTAATGAAAACAACGGCACGAGCGAGAACGCGTACGATCCGAGTGCCTCCTCACTCGCACCGAATCGGCAGTTATCCCGCAATGGATTTGGAGTAAATAAAAGTTTCATTAACTAATAATGAGGATGGCGAGAAGGTTGTTTCCGCGCCATCCTCATTTGTTGAGGTCTGTTACAGCCTTCATATTTTTCAAAATGAAATAGCAATAACTACTGAATGATGTTCATTTATTAGATATATCCTTTTATTTGTATTTAGCAGGTGGTTCATATGTTCGGATCTAATATCTTCTTTAATTTTTATAGTAGAATCTCTACTTCGTTAGGTGCCGCCCTATTAAAACGCTCATTATAATTGAAGATACGGGAAGGAGAAGCCATTCAACACCAAGAATGAAAGCGCTTTAGGTGACATCAAAATCCATTATAGGGGGAAGGACATCAAATGAGTAGACGCTTCAAACAGCTATTGCTATCACTGTTAGCCGCTGCACTGTTAGTGCCGCAAATTTGGTATGCTCCAAATGTGAATGCAGCGAGCGCAACGGTACCTGTCATCCTGTACCATGTAATCACCGATAATCCATCCGGAGATTATCAATACAGCACAGCCAACTTCAAAAAACAAATGAAGTATCTGAACGATAACGGCTATACCACCGTATCCGCGGAACAGTACGTCGACATTATCGTGAACGGGGCAACCGCTCCTTCGAAACCGATTCTGCTGACGTTCGACGACGCAACACCGGATTTTATTACAAACGCGCTTCCAGTATTGACGCAGTACAATATGAAAGCGGTATCTTTCGTCATCCAGGACAATATCGGTTCTTGGGGAATGACGCTGAGCCAATTGAACACGCTTAAAAACAACCCGAACATCAGTCTTCAAAACCATACAAAGACGCATGATCAAGCCGTGTGGACGACTAGCATCACCAAAGCGACCGCGGCCGCGGAAATCCAATCCGCTAATACGTTCCTGAAAGGAATTACTGGCAAAGATCCGATCCTTCTTGCCTATCCTTACGGCAACTACAACGCGGACGTAAAAGCAGCCGCGACGGAGAACGGAATTAAAGTCGGTTTCAAAGCCTGGAGCGGTGATGACGACGCCTTGGCGATGGGACGTATTCTCATTAAGAAAGACGATACTTTAAATACCTTCGCAGCCGCGATCGGCGGACCTACGCCTCCCACACCGGAAGCGATCGGGAACGTCGTCGTTTCGAACGACTTCGAGAACGGCACGCAAGGATGGTTTAAGCGCGGTACCGAGACGGTAACAGCTTCGACCAATACCGCTCATAGCGGAACTGGCAGTCTCTTAGTGCAAGGAAGAACAGACAACTGGAACGGCCCGGGCTTTAACCTCGCCGCCACCGGCAAACTGAACAAGGAATCAGTTTACGAGCTTTCCGCATGGGTTAAACTCAAAGAGGGAACGACCGGCTCCGAGACCATTCAATTCGGCGCTCAACAGACTGGGGCAGCCAATGAGTACCTGAATCCAGGCTCCGCGGCAACGGTAAYAGCCGATGCTTGGGTACAAGTCAAAGGCGAGTATACATACGACATGAACGCCAATGCCCTGCAAGTCTACTTACAGAGCAGCAGCAGTAAAACCGCTAGCTTCTACGTCGACGATTTCCAAGTGAAAGTCGTCAAACCGGCCGTTCTTGTCGAGAAATTCGAAAACGGCATAAATGGGTGGACCGGCAACGGCGCTACGGCGACCGTAACGAATGCTGTCTCCCACTCCGGATCGAACGCGCTTCTCGTGACGGGACGCGCCCAAAATTACCACGGGCCTAGCCTAGTGTTGACGAATATGCTTGAAAAAGGCGCTGAATACGAAATTTCCGCCTACGCTAAGCTGGATACCGGAGCGGCTTCTACGCAGCTAAAGGCATCGATTGAGCAATCTGGATTAACCTACGACCAGTTTAAGGAAGTAATCGGGTTGACGACGGTCACCGACGGTGCTTGGGTGAAACTGAGCGGTACTTATACGTATAACACCGCCGCTACGGGAATTAAACTCTACTTCGAATCCGAAGACGCCGGTAAAAATACAAGCTTCGCGATCGACGACATCGTCATTACCCAGAAAAGCGCAGCTCCTCCTCCAGGATTCCTCGTCCTGTCCCAAAGCTTTGAGGATGGTCAGCTCGGCGGTTGGACGGATCTGGGATGGAACGGCACCGGTACTGCGGTAGTATCGTCTGACTACGCATCCGAGGGAACGAAATCCCTTCTGTATAAGGACCGTTCGGACAGAAAGAGCGCCGTATCGCTTAATTTGACCAGCAAGTTGGTATCCGGTCATAAATACGATATCTCGTTCAAACTCCGGTCCGCTCAAGGAACCGATAACTACCACTTAGGCGCGAAAGTCAAATCCGGCGGTACGGATAACTACCCATGGATTATCGGCAACCAAGCCGTTACGGACTCCGCTTGGAAGACGTTCGAACTGAAAGGCTACGAAGTACCTGCCAGCACGACCGAATTCCTAGTTTGGATCGAAGCTAACGTCTACAGTCCAGATGAAACCGCCACAGCGAAAGCCGACTTCTATATGGACGAATTCGTAATTAAAGACGTTACGCCTGGCGCCGAACCTCCAAGAACTCCAGCTGTGCCATTCACTACTATTACGTTCGAGGATCAATCGCAGGGCGGCTTTGATGGCCGCGCTAAAACAGAAACGTTGACCGTTACGAATGAAGCCAACCATACCGACAACGGTTCTTATGCTTTGAAAGTAGCAGATCGTACAGACTCTTGGCACGGTCCGACGATTCGCGTCGAGCAGAACGTAGACAAAGGCAGCGAGTACAAAGTAACGGCATGGGTCAAGCTGATCTCGCCGACCAGCTCGCAGCTTCAGTTGTCCACGCAAGTCGGCAACGGCAGCACCGCCAGCTACAACACCATACAAGCAAAAACCGTGAATGCTGCCGACGGTTGGGTGAAGCTTGAAGGCACCTATCGTTACTCCAGCGTAGGCGACGAATTTTTGACCATTTACGTCGAGAGCTCCAGCAACAAGACTGCTTCTTTCTACATCGACGATATCAGCTTTGTGAACACGGGCTCGATCCCTATCTCCGTACAAAAAGACTTGACGCCAATCAAGACAAAGTATCAAGACGATTTCTTGATCGGCAACGCGGTATCCGCGGCGGATTTCGATGGCACTCGCCTGGAGCTTCTCAAATTGCATCATAATGTCGTAACGGCGGAAAACGCCATGAAACCAGATGCAACGCAGGCGGTGAAAGGTACTTTCACTTATGCGGATTCGCTTATCGATAAAGCGATCGCCGCAGGGATGAAAGTACACGGCCATGTGCTCGTATGGCATCAGCAGACGCCTGCATGGATGACTACTTCGAACGGTTCGCCTTTGAGCCGCGACGAGGCACTCGCCAATATGAGAACGCACATCCAAACGGTTATGACGCACTACGCAGAAAAATATGGAAACAATTTGATTTCTTGGGACGTCGTCAACGAAGCGATGAACGACAATCCCTCTAATCCGACGGACTGGGTTGCTGCCCTGCGCACCTCTCCTTGGAAAACGGCAATCGGTAACGATTACGTGGAACAAGCGTTCTTGGCGGCAAGAGAAGTGCTTGACGCGAACCCGTCTTGGGATATCAAGCTCTATTACAATGATTACAACGATGATAACCAGAACAAAGCTACGGCCATCTACAATATGGTCAAAGAGCTCAACGACAAGTACGCACTTACGCATCCTGGCAAGAAGCTGATCGACGGCGTCGGCATGCAGGCGCATTACAACGTCAACACGAAGCCGGACAACGTTAAAGCGTCGTTGGAGCGGTTTATCTCCTTGGGCGTTGAAGTCAGCATTACCGAACTGGACATAACGGCCGGCAACGGCGGCACGATCACCGAAAAGGAAGCAATCGCGCAAGGCTACTTGTACGCGCAGCTATTCCAAATTTACAAAGAGCACGCCGCGAATATCGCAAGAGTCACCTTCTGGGGTCTGAATGATTCGACGAGCTGGAGAAAAGAACAACCGCCGTTGCTCTTCGATAACAACCTGCAAGCAAAGCAAGCCTATTATGGCGTTATCGATCCGAGCAAGTTCATAGCGGAGCACCCGCCTTCTTCGGCAACCGCTAGTCAAACTTCCGCTAAATATGGTACGCCAGTCATAGACGGTACCATTGACGCGATCTGGAGCGATGCGCCTGAAGTCTCGATCAACAAGTTCCAGATGGCCTGGCAAGGTGCACGCGGTGTAGCCAGAGCGCTATGGGATGATCACAACCTGTATATGCTAATCCAAGTTACTGGTAATGCGGAACTGGACAGCACTAGCCCTAACGCGCATGAACAAGATTCCGTCGAAGTGTTCGTAGACGAGAATAATGGAAAGACAGCTTCCTATCAATCGGATGATGGACAATACAGAGTAAACTATAACAACCAGGCATCTTTCAATCCATCAAGCAAAGCAGCTGGTTTCGAGTCAGCGACCTCTCTTTCCGGAACGAACTACACGGTAGAAATGAAAATACCGTTAACATCGATCACACCGGAAAACAACATGAAGCTAGGCTTTGACGTGCAAATCAACGATGGTAAAAACGGTGCTCGTCAGAGCGTTGCCGTATGGAACGATTTGACCGGYCAAGGTTATCAAGACACGTCCGTTTTTGGAGTGCTTACGCTTTCCGGTAAGAATTCTCCTGCAACGCCACCGGTGGCGCCTGCGAACGTAACGGCTTCTGCCGTGAACGCTAGCTCGATCAAGTTGAATTGGAACACCACTTCAGACACGAGCGTAACGTTCTCCGTCTATCGTGGAACGTCCGAATCCGGTTCGTTCACGGTAATCGCTTCCGGCGTACCGGTTTCCGAATTCACGGATACGGGTCTGGATGCTTCAACGAAGTACTACTACTACGTGAAGGCAGTTAAAGGGGAACTGGTATCGGATGCATCCACAGTCGCAAATGCAACGACGATTCCTCTGGTTGTAACGCCGCCTGAGGAGGTTTTGGAGGCACCTACGGGATTGAAGGCTGATGCTCAAAGCCAATCCTCAATCAAGCTGAATTGGAACACCACTTCAGACACGAGCGTAACGTTCTCCGTCTATCGTGGAACGTCCGAATCCGGTTCGTTCACGGTAATCGCTTCCGGCGTACCGGTTTCCGAATTCACGGATACGAATTTGACCTCTTCGACGAAGTACTATTACTACGTGAAGGCAGTTAAAGGGGAATTGGTGTCGGATGCATCCACAGTTGTGACTGCAACAACGAGCGACGCTTCGCCTCAACCCGGTACAGACACGCCTTCTCCGGTGACTGAACAACCGGCTGAAAATGGCCAGATCACACCAAAAGTTACCGTGAATAACGGTAAGGCATCGTCCAACATCTCTGCCGCCAATCTGCAGAAAGCGTTCGATCAAGCTGTAACTAACGCTGCAGGCAAGAAAAAAGTTACGATCAACATTCCTGCAACAGCAGGCGCAAATTCATACGACGTGCAATTGCCGCTTCAAAGTCTGAAAGATTCCGGATCGACAGTACTTGTGATCAAGACGGTGAACGGCACGGTCGAGCTTACTGGCAACATGCTGGCAGGCACGAGAGTCGGCAGCTCCGAGTTCGTATCGGTTCGCTTGGGCAAGGTCTCGACAGAAGCACTCAGCAATGACGTCCGCCAGCAAATCGGTAACCATCCGGTCATTAGCCTCGAAGTTTTGGCAGGCGACTCCGTTGTCGCTTGGAACAACCCGAACGCGCCTGTAACGGTTTCCGTACCTTACACGCCGACGGCTGAAGAGCTAAGCAACCCGGATCACATCATCATCTGGTACATCGACGGCAGCGGCAAAGCGACACCTGTGCCGAATGCCCGCTACGATGCAGCAAGCGGTACGGTCAAATTCTCGACGACTCACTTCAGTATCTATGCAGCTTTGTTCGTCGTGAAAACGTTCGGAGATCTTCAATCCGTACCATGGGCGATGAAAGCGATCGAAGCGATGGCATCTCGTGGCATCATTAACGGCACGAGCGAGAACGCGTACGATCCGAATGCTTCCATCAAGAGAGCGGACTTCCTGTCGCTGCTCGTTCGCGCATTGGAGCTTAAAGGTAACAATGCTTCCGTAACGATGTTCTCCGACGTGGATTCCTCCGCATACTACTACGATGCGGTCAAGATCGCTGCTCAGCTCGGCATCATTCAAGGCACGGGCAGCAATCTGTTCGATCCAAACAGCAAGATCTCGCGTCAAGACATGATGGTCATCGCGGCGCGCGCGGCGAAAGCCGCAGGCAAAGCGTTGCCGACAGGCGGCACTTTGGATGCATTCAGCGACGAGGCATCGGTAGCTTCTTACGCGAAAGACAGCGTTGCAGCACTGGTAAATGCCGGTATCGTGCAAGGATCGAGCGGCAAACTAGCGCCGAACAGCTCYCTCACTCGCGCCGAAGCGGCAGTTATCCTGCAGCGAATTTGGAGTAAATAAGAGTTTCAGATAGCCTAAAGAGGCTGCTCTGCAGATTGAATCTTGATATGCTCCCCATACGGTAGACAGGTGAAATAATATATAACCTGTTTGCTGTGAGGGGAGTATTTTTCATGTCCGAAAATAAACTTAGCGCCTCAGATAAATTAGCCATCGTGCAAGAGATTGAGAGCGGTMGAATTGGATTGAAGTCCGCTGTTAGTAAATTTAAACTGAGTAAAAACACAAGCAATTCAAATTGACACTTATTAAACCTATGCTATTCTTAAAAGTAATCCCCCCACATAAATATCTTATGCATAAAGGCATCCTATCCACACCCTTCAGATTAGCCTACTCTCATAGTCAGGGTTCCCACAAAAAAACGATGTATGGAAGAGAAAGGAAGCAATCGCGCTATGAAAGGGTTCTCGAAGTATATAGGCGGTATTTCCATTAAAAATAAAATATTCATCGCTAATTTATTAATCATTGTCGTATTTATTTCCACTCAGTCGTATTTTTCCAACACGATTTCACAAAAGGCCATTATTGAGAAAGAGATCAATAATTCATCTCGAGAGCTTGTGCTCATCAAAAATAACCTTCACACCCTGATTTCTACAATGGAAGATTATTCAAAAATTCTAGCCAGCGATTATCGATTGCAGAACGTGCTGTATAACGATTTATTATTAAATAATGAGTTCTATGCGAGCAAGCCGGTTGAAGGTTTAAATAACCTATCGATGAAAAAAACTCTTTCAGAGACGATCAGCAATATTGTGGAGCCTAACACAAAAATCAAAGCGGTAAGCATTCTCACCTCGAATCATCACTGGGTGGACGTCGGGTTTGCCGATAACGCTTATGCGTCCCGCATATTCGGCGATGGTTATGGAGCGGATGATCGTTTCTATTTACCTTCTTGGACAGGTTTGATCAAGTTCGGCTTCTTGTATGAAGGTGAAGACAACGTATTTGCGGTTTCTAAAACGGTCATTCACAAAGAT